>NZ_CAURKP010000073.1:0-26473 GCF_963525155.1 uncultured Rhodococcus sp. | reverse complement strand
CGTGAACATGGTGACGGTGTCCGCTCTGGCCACGACACTGTTCCTGGGCGGGTGGCACGCACCGTTCCCGTTCAACCTGTGGGACGGCGCCAATTCCGGTTGGTGGCCCGTGCTGTGGTTTGTCGCCAAGGTGTGGGGCTTCCTCTTCGTCTTCATCTGGCTGCGCAGTACCCTTCCGCGGTTGCGCTACGACCAGTTCATGAATCTCGGATGGAAGATTCTCATCCCCGCTGCCTTGGTGTGGGTGATGGTGATCGCGACTGTTCGGGCCTTCCGCAACGAGGGTTACAACACCTGGGTCGTACTTCTTTGCGTCGCACTGGTTCTCGGAGCTGCGCTCCTGATCGTGTTGGCCGGGACTTACCGCAGCCGACGCCGAACCGCCGCGTCGGTCACCGCTGCGGGGAACATGCCTTTCGATGCGATGTCGGGCGGCTTCCCGGTTCCACCCCTACCTGGTCAAACGCTGCCGACCCGAAAACTACCGGGTCAGAAGGTGCCACCGCCGCGGCGGACAGATGTTTCCGACACATCGGAGGACTCCCATGCCTGATTTCCTCGGACCTATCGCGGGTTTCGGAGTGACGCTCTCGACAATGTTCAAGAAGCCCGAGACCGAGTTCTATCCGGAGGAGAAGCGCCCCACCGCGCCCGGATACCACGGTCGCCATCAACTCAACCGGTATGCGGACGGACTCGAGAAGTGCATCGGGTGCGAACTGTGTGCCTGGGCCTGCCCCGCCGACGCGATCTATGTCGAGGGTGCTGACAACACCGAAGAAGAACGGTTCTCCCCCGGCGAGCGTTACGGGCGGGTGTATCAGATCAACTACCTGCGGTGCATCGGCTGTGGCCTCTGCGTCGAGGCTTGCCCCACTCGGGCTCTCACCATGACCAACGAGTACGAGATGACCGACGACAACCGAGTCGGGTTGATCTACGAGAAGGACCGCCTTCTCGCGCCCCTGAAACCCGACATGGCAGCGCCACCACACGCGCTGCGTCCCGGCACAACTCAGGACGACTACTACCGCGGCGACATCACAGCAGCTCCCGAACAGGCAGTACCCGCACAAGCAGCACCCGAACAGCCAGCACCCGAGCAAGAGCCGAACCCGGAGACCGAGAAATGATCGCGGCGGTCACGACCACGATCCTGGCGGAGGGAACGATGACATCGACCTCCACCGGCGAGGCGGTGCAGTTCTGGATCCTCGGAACCCTTGCGGTGATCAGCGCTTTGGGCGTGGTCGCCGCCCCCAAGGCCGTCTACTCTGCGCTCTTCCTTGCAATGACGATGATCATCCTGGCCGTCTTCTACATCGTGCAGGGCGCACTGTTCCTGGGTGTCGTCCAGGTCGTCGTCTATACCGGCGCAGTGATGATGTTGTTCCTGTTCGTCCTGATGCTGGTCGGCGTGGATTCTTCGGACTCCTTGGTCGAAACGCTACGGGGACAACGCGTCAGCGCGATCGTGATCGGCGTCGGATTCGGGCTACTCCTTATCGGCGGCCTCGGAAATGCGTCGATCTCGGGGTTCACCGGATTCACCGGACTCGACCAGGGCAACATCGACGCTCTCGCCGATCTCATCTTCATCCGCTACGTCTGGGCCTTCGAACTGACTGGCGCACTGCTGATCACGGCGACACTTGGCGCAATGATGCTCGCGCATCGGGAGAAGATCGGATCCACGCTCAGCCAACGCGAACTCTCGCAGCAACGATTCGCGTACCTGGGCAGCGATGAGAGTAATCCCGACAAGGGCTCGGCCACTCCCCTCCCCAGTCCCGGCGTGTACGCACGTCACAACGCAGTGGACATGCCGGCACTGTTGCCCGACGGAACGTTCTCGACGCTCTCTGTCAGCAGCGCGCTCACTCCGCGTTCCCCGGATCCGAGTACCGGTGAGGAGTCTGCGCGATGAATCCCGAGAATTACCTGTATCTGTCGGTCCTGTTGTTCACCATCGGGGCTGCGGGAGTCCTCCTGCGACGCAACGCCATCGTGGTGTTCATGTGTATCGAATTGATGCTCAACGCCGCGAACCTGGCATTCGTGACCTTCGCGCGCATGCACGGCAATCTGGACGGCCAGATCTTCGCCTTCTTCACGATGGTGGTAGCTGCGGCCGAAGTAGTCGTCGGCTTGGCAATCATCATGATCATCTTCCGATCTCGGCGTTCTGTATCCGTCGACGACGCAGACCTGCTGAAGTACTGACATGTCAGGAGGAATCACGTCCGCCATCTGGTTGCTCCCCGCCCTGCCCCTGTGCGGCGCCGCTGTCCTGTTGCTGGCGGGTCGTCGCACGAACGCGTGGGGCCACCTGTTCGCCTGCGTCATGGCACTCGCGTCGTTTGCCGTCGCAGTGGTGTTTTTCATCGCCATGCTCGGCCGCGACACCGCCGACCGCACCGTCACCGAGCACCTGTTCAGTTGGGTCCCGGTCGACAGTCTTCAGGTCGAGTTCGGACTGCAGCTTGATCAACTGTCGATGTGTTTCGTCCTGCTCATCACCGGTGTAGGTTCGCTGATCCACATCTACTCGGTCGGCTACATGGCGCACGACCCCGAGCGTCGTAAGGTCTTCGCCTACCTCAATCTCTTCCTCGCTGCGATGCTGCTCCTCGTGCTCGCCGACAACTTCCTCGGGCTCTACGTCGGCTGGGAAGGCGTCGGTTTGGCGTCGTACCTGCTGATCGGCTTCTGGCAGCACAAGCCGTCGGCGGCGACCGCTGCCAAGAAGGCTTTTGTCGTCAATCGGGTGGGCGACATCGGATTGATGATCGCGATGATGTTGATGTTCAGCACGTTCGGCTCGCTCTCGTTCAGCAACGTCTTCGCCGACGCGTCCGGCGCAAGCGAAGGTGTCCTGACGGCGATCGGCCTGATGCTCCTCCTCGCTGCATGCGCGAAGTCCGCGCAGGTGCCACTGCAGTCTTGGCTCGGCGACGCGATGGAGGGCCCCACCCCCGTTTCGGCTCTGATTCACGCGGCCACGATGGTCACGGCCGGCGTCTACCTGATCGTGCGCTCCAATCCGATCTTCGATCTCGCGCCCGACGCTCAACTCGTGGTTGTCATCGTCGGTGCCGTGACGCTGCTGTTCGGTGCGATCATCGGCTGCGCGAAAGACGACATCAAGAAAGCGCTCGCCGCGTCGACCATGAGTCAGATCGGATACATGGTCCTGGCGGCGGGCCTCGGACCAGCTGGATACGCCTTCGCAATCCTTCATCTGATCACCCACGGATTCTTCAAGGCAGGCCTGGTCCTCGGCGCGGGTTCGGTGATGCACGCGATGAACGACGAAACCGACATGCGGCGCTACGGCGGACTTCGAGCGTTCATGCCACTGACTTTTGTCACGTTCGGGCTCGGATACCTTGCCATCATCGGTGTTCCGCCGTTTGCCGGGTTCTTCTCCAAGGACAAGATCATCGAGGTTGCGATCGGCGAGGGTGGCGTCAAGGGTGTTGTGCTGGGCATCGTCACCCTGTTGGGTGCGGCCCTCACTGCCTTCTACATGAGCCGCGTGATGCTGATGACCTTCTTCGGGAAGGCCCGCTGGGAGAACCAGAAACCTCACGAATCTCCGGCGGTGATGACGTCTCCGATGATCATCCTGGCGGTGGGGTCCGTCGGCGCCGGGATGCTCCTGACCATCGGGTCCAGCTTGCAGAACTGGCTCGAACCGGTCGTCGGCTCACATCACGTCGAACCGCCGATACCCGCATGGTCGATCACCGCGCTGGCGCTGCTCGCAGTTGCCGCCGGCGTCGCGATTGCGTATCGCGAGTACGCCACCCGGGAGATTCCACTTGTGGCACCGACTCCGGTTTCACCGTTGACCGGTGCGGCTCGCCGCGATCTGTACGGTGACGCCTTCAACGAGACGGTGTTCATGAAGCCTGGACAACAACTCACCAAGTCGTTGGAAGTGTTCGACACCAAGGGAATAGGCGGCGTCGTGGGCAGCTTTGCGGTGGTCGTCACCGGGCTGTCCGCGCTCACGCGGAAGCTACAGACCGGGTTTGTTCGCTCGTACGCGCTGGTGATGTTTGTCGGAGCAACACTCGTGGTCGCGACAATGATGGCGGTGACACTGTGGTGATCGAAGCGGCGGTGAGCGACTCTGTGACCAATACCGGCTTCCCCGCGCTGACGGTGCTCTGGTTGCTTCCGCTCATCGGAGCGGGTGTTGTCCTCGCTCTGCCGGCACGGTCGTACCAATTTGCGAAGTCTCTCGCATTGGCTGTGTCCGTGGCAGTCCTGGTGGTCGCCGCCGTTCTCGGAGTTGCGTTCGACCGCGGCGGCGAACAATTTCAATTTGTCGAAAGCCACAGCTGGATACCGGCTTTCGGCACCAGCTACACACTCGGACTCGACGGGATCGCACTCGTTCTGGTTCTTCTCACCGCAGTGCTGGTGCCATTACTACTGATCGCGGGCTGGAACGACGTCCCGGCAGACCCGGCATCACCCAAGAGAATGCCGCACACCTATTTCGCGCTGATCCTTGTTGTCGAGTCCATGGTGATGATTTCGTTCAGCGCCTTGGACATTCTCTTGTTCTACATTTTCTTCGAGGCAATGCTGATACCGATGTATTTCCTCATCGGCGGGTTCGGCGGAGTGGGCAGATCTCGCGCAGCCGTGAAGTTTCTGCTCTACAACCTCCTCGGAGGCCTGGTCATGCTCGCTGCAGTCATCGGCCTGTATGTGGTCACCACGCGCGACGAGAGCCCCTTCGCCAGCGGCACTTTCGACTTCCGGGCGATCGCCTCAGCGGCAAACAGCGGTGAACTCGGTGTTGGACCCGGGGTGCTCAACGCCTTGTTCCTCGGATTCATGTTCGCGTTCGCGGTGAAAGCACCGCTCTGGCCGCTGCACAGTTGGTTGCCGGACTCCGCGGTGGAATCGACTCCGTCGACAGCAGTGTTGATGATGGCGGTCGTGGACAAGGTGGGCACGTTCGCGATGATTCGCTACTGCCTGCAACTGTTCCCGGAGTCGTCGTCGACCTTTGCACCGTGGATCATCACGCTCGCCGTTATCGGGATCGTCTACGGCGCAATACTGGCGATCGCGCAAACAGACGTCATGAGACTGATCGCCTACACGTCGATTTCGCACTTCGGCTTCATCATTCTCGGAATCTTCGCGATGACCAGCCAGAGCCAGGCGGGTTCCGCGCTGTACATGGTCAATCACGGAGTCTCCACTGCGGCTCTGTTCTTGATTGCGGGATTCCTCGTCTCGCAGCGAGGTACTCGATCGATCGCGGCGTACGGCGGCGTCCAGAAAGTTGCACCCGTACTTGCCGGCACATTCCTCGTTGCGGGGCTGGCAACGCTGTCGCTGCCGGGTCTCGCGCCGTTCGTCAGTGAGTTCCTGGTGCTGATCGGAACGTACTCGCGATACCACGTGGCCGCTATCGCGGCGACTGCCGCGCTTGTCCTGTCCGCGATCTACATACTCTGGCTCTACCAGCGCATGATGGGCGGACCTGTGAAGGAAGAGCAGGGAACGATCCGCGACCTCGCTCGACGCGAACTCGTGGTGGTCGCCCCTCTGATCGCACTCTTGTTGCTTCTCGGCATCTACCCCAAGCCTGCCTTGGACGTCATCACTCCTGCAGTGAGCCATACGGTCGTCGACGAGGCTCCGACCCCGCTCGTCGCCGACCACGAAGGAGGTGCCCACAAATGAGTTCCTTCAACGACGTGACCATCCTCGGCTCAGCCGGCACGGCGTCACCCAGTGTCGAATACAGCTTGCTCTCGCCAATGTTGATCGTGTTCGGTGTTGCGGTTGTGGGCGTACTCATCGAGGCATTTGCACCCCGGCGTTTTCGATACCCCGTGCAACTCGTCCTCGGTGTCGCAGGCTTGGCGGCCGCATTCGTGGCAGTGCTTCTGCTCGCCGGCACGCGGTCGACGGCGATGATGGGTTCTGTAGCGGTCGACGGTCCGACCCTTTTCCTGCAGGCCACGATCCTTCTCGTGTCGATCCCCGCAGTACTGCTGATCGCCGAGCGAGGCTCGGGCAACACCGCCGAGGTGATCGCGCAACACGACGCGCTCGGCGGTTTCACCCCTCAAGCGTCGAGCGTCCCCGGAAGTGTTGCGGAGCAAGAAGCAGTGAAGGTGGGTATCGCCCAGACCGAGGTCTTTCCGCTCACCCTCTTCGCTGTCGGCGGCATGCTCCTTTTTCCCGCGTCCAACGATCTGCTGACGATGTTCGTTGCGCTCGAGGTGTTCTCACTGCCTCTGTATCTCCTGTGTGGTCTGGCACGCCGACGTCGCCTGCTCTCCCAGGAAGCTGCGCTCAAGTACTTTCTGCTCGGGGCATTTTCGTCGGCGTTCTTCGTTTTCGGAATCGCGTTGCTGTACGGCTATGCCGGGACGGTCACGCTCTCCGGTATCGCCGACGCAGCACGCAGCGGGTCGGGTACCGATGCCTTCCTGTGGCTCGGGACAGCACTCGTGGCCGTGGGATTACTGTTCAAAGTCGGTGCCGTGCCGTTCCATTCGTGGATTCCCGACGTCTATCAAGGGGCGCCGACGCCGATCACCAGTTTCATGGCTACCGCGACCAAGATCGCCGCATTCGGTGCCATCCTTCGTGTCTTCTATGTGGCTCTGCCCAACGAGTACGTGAACTGGCGTCCACTGATGTGGGCGGTCGCGATTCTCACGATGGTTGTCGGATCGATCGTCGCTGTGACGCAAACCGATATGAAGCGGATGCTCGCGTATTCGGCCATCGCGCACACCGGATTCATTCTGACCGCTGTGGTTGCGGATTCGGATGCCGGCCTGGCCTCGGCGATGTTCTACCTTCTAGCCTACGGATTCAGCACCGTGGGCGCGTTCGCCGTCGTGAGTCTGGTTCGGGACGCAGACGGTGAGGTCGCGACGCTCTCGCGCTGGGCCGGATTGGGCCGGCGCTCACCGCTGGTCGGAGTTGTGTTTGCACTGTTCCTGTTGGCTTTCGCCGGGATCCCGTTGACCAGTGGGTTCATCGGAAAGTTCGCGGTGTTCAGCGCAGCAGCCGAGGGCGGGGCCGCACCTCTCGTGATCGTCGGCGTCCTGTGCAGCGCGATCGCCGCGTACTTCTACGTGCGAGTGATCGTGTTGATGTTCTTCACCGAATCGGCCGCAGACGCTCCGACCGTCGTGGTACCGAGTGCACTGACCAGCAGTGTGATCGGCCTCGGCGCCGGTGTCACGCTCATCCTCGGCATACTCCCCCAGCCGGCGCTCGACCTCGCCGAGCGTGCAGCGGACTTCCTACACTGAGCCGATGCGTGAATCTGACCTCGACCCCGGACTGCCGAGCACCATCCGGTCGCCATGGTTCGTCGGGTTTTCAGCGGTAGCGATTGTCCATCTGATCCTCAATGCCGCTGATGCTGCGCCCTGGGACGGGATCACCAAGGTCATGCTCGCTCCGATTCTGGCTGCATGGGTTGTCGCCCGACGCGGACCTCGAATTGTTGCTGCTGCGCTTATTGCCTGTGCTTTCGGAGATTTGTTCCTGATCTGGGACTCCACGTTTGTCATCGGGATGGCAGCCTTCGCGATCGGTCACCTCTGCTTCATCCGATTCTTTCTCTCACACGGCGCACTTCGGGAGATACGAAGGCGGCCATGGTTTCTGTGCGCTTACACCGTCGCTGGGATCGCTCTTGTGTCGTACACCTGGACCGGTCTCGAACCTGAACTTCGAATTGCCGTCCCCGTGTACGCCGCAATCCTGGTGGGAACCGCATCAACCGCACTGACGTACAACTCGATCACCGGTATCGGCGGCGCGCTGTTCCTCACCTCTGACGCCCTCATCCTGCTCGGACAGGCGAACAAGTGGCAGCCCGCCGCTGCGGGCATCTGGATCATGACGCTGTACATCCTCGCTCTGTTGCTTCTGACAGTGGGAGTTCTCGGCCGGAGTAACACGCCAAACCGTCCATTAGCTCAGAGGCTGTAAGGATCAGCAACCAGCCGGACATCTCTTCATATGACCCCGAAATCCGAGGAACAGCCGCCGCCGAGCGGCGAAGAGCGGTTCACCGCCCTGTGGGACGCCTACGCCGGTCGGGTGTTCGCGTATACCTGTCGCCACGTTGATCATCACAGCGCGCAGGAGGTTGTCTCCGAGACGTTCCTCGTTGCCTGGCGACGCTTGGACGAAGTGCCCGAGCAGGCACTGCCGTGGCTGTTGGTGGTGGCTCGAAACACCGTGAACAACAACCGTCGCAGCGTTCGGCGCCTTGACGCGCTCACCGAGAAGATGGGACGCATCGAGCAGATTGCGGCATCGACGCCGGGCGCCGACGTCACTGTCACCGAACGCACGGAACTGCTCGAAGCACTGGCAACACTCACCGTCACCGAACGTGAAGCCCTGTTCCTAACTGCCTGGGACGGGTTGACCGCCACCGAAGCCGCGCGGGTCGCTGGGTGTTCGGTTCCGGCCATGCATGTTCGTCTCTTTCGCGCTCGGCGTCGATTGCGCGCCGGGTTGACTTCAGAATCCGTCACCGTAATCCCGATGAACACCGCCCGACCTTGCGCTGCCGCCGAACACGGGAGTACCCCATGACCAAAGATCTGCTGACCACGCTCGAGAAGCTGCGGCCGAGCGATACGGTTTCCGCCGAACTCTGGCCCGAGAACGTCCAAGATGCCGCACGCACCCGAATCATGGCTACCGAAAACAACATTGGGGCAACCAAAGCTCCACGCCGTCGCGTCGGTGCCATCGTTCTCGTCGCGGCGATCTGCGCAGCAGTGGTGGTGGGCTGCGCCGCTGCCACGGGGATGATGCCGAAAGCGTTCACCGACATGTACTCGGGTTGGCAGACGATGCCGGGAACCAACGGCGGAATAGATCCGTCCACCGCCGAGCGGGTCGGGTCCATTCCCGGACCTGACGGAACCTTGTTCAGCGTCTTTGTCGCCCACGGCGCCAATGGCTGGAGATGCGTCGCCCCGGTTTTCGAGGCCGCCGAAGATCTCGATCAGCGAGCACCCTCCGATTTCAGCCACCTTGGAGACAGTTGCTTTCCTGCTGCAGATCCCGATATGTACCCGGAGGAAGCGTCACCATTCGCACTAGGAGGCGGAGCCGGGATCATGGTTGCCGGTCCACACGAGGCGACCTACGACGCAGGAGCGGGAGGTGCTGTCCGAGCCGAACTTCACACCGCAGACGGCCAGATCTATCCGACAATTCTTGCCGAAGACCGCTTCTACGGATGGATTCCCCTGTCGCTCACGTCCCCTCGTCCAACCCTCGTCGGATATGCCGCAGACGGGACGGTCGTCGGCACCCGGTGAGCTGTCGGTACCCTCGAAAGATGACTGCACACGCCCCGAACGAGCGCATCCCCAGCCAGTGGGAAGAGATCACTGCAGCCGACTCGACGCATTCCACACGATATGTCGAGCGTTTCCGTTCCATGAGAGCGGACGGCAAGGACATTGTCGGGGAAGCACGTTTGATCGACGCGATGCTCGGACGCGGTGGCCGGGTTCTCGATGCAGGGTGCGGGCCTGGCCGACTCGGCGGTTATCTGCACGACGTCGGGCATGTGGTTGTCGGAGTCGATGTCGACCCGGTTCTCATCGCTGCCGCAGAAGAAGACCACCCCGGACCGACGTGGCTTGTCGGCGATCTCGCCGAACTCGATCTGCCGGCCCGCGGTGTCGAGGCAGATTTCGACGTCATCGTGTCGGCAGGCAACGTGGTGGCGTTTCTCGCGCCGTCCACCAGGCAAGCAGTATTGTCAGGATTTGCTCGTCATCTCGCTCCGAGCGGCCGAGTGGTCATCGGATTCGGTGCCGGCCGTGGCTACGAGTTCCCCGAGTTTCTCGCCGACGCGACCGCGAGTGGCCTCGAGGCTGATCTGCTGCTCTCCACGTGGGATCTTCGCCCGTTCAAGGAGGATTCCGAATTCCTGGTCGCGGTGTTCTCCCGCGCCTGACCCGGCACTTCCCCCGCAGTCCCTGCGATCCGTCACACGGCGATCAACTCACCCTGATCACAATGGTGGCGACTGTTGTTCACTACGAACATAATTGGATCAATGCGGGTGTGGCCGAGCGGCAAGGCAGCGGTCTGCAAAACCGTCCACGCAGGTTCGACTCCTGCCATCCGCTCCCATTGAGATTCCGCCTTACGTTACGGAGCAACCACGGTATCGCCGCCGGGCTTTCGTGACATAGCTTCCGCTCGAGCCGAACCATTGCCCTGGAAACATCGCACCACCAAGATGTTTGGCATGCCCCCGGAGCACCACGGTTCCGTACGTGTCGCCGAACGTCCCGGCCGATGCGGGAACTGCGCGCACCCCGCCCCTTCGCTGGAGCGTGGGTGGATCGAGCGCTGCCTCAGGTTCGCTCCGCAGCCCGCTCGGTGTGCAGAAATCCTGGTGATGGACCACTACACCGGAGCGATGGAATTCTGCCGGTGCCGACATCCGTTCCACGGGTCCTGATCGCGCCGGATCCTCGAGATCCGCTGTCGAGCCGAGTCCCTCGGCGCCCCGGCTCGACAGCGAAATCACACCTGAATCAGCTCAGCGAGCTCAGCAGCGGCTCGAGAAGCTTGTAGAGCTCGAAGATTCCGATGATCGTTGAAATAGAACCCATGATGATCCTCCGTGATTCGTGAACTTTCCGTGACGTCGCGTCACAGGCAGAAAGCTAACAAACCCGGCATTCAAACGGGGACCTTGGATGTGTCCGGCAGATGAACTCCCTGCTCGGAGAAGCATTTTGGTGACCAGCGTCATGCTCATCGAGAAATGAGCCCCATCGTCACATCACCTGACACCGACCGACGGTAGCAGCAAAAGTCTGCCCGTTGCGATCTGGCGATACATGGCACCATTTCCACCCCATCCGACTCTTGCTTTGTGCGCTGAATCCGATTACATTTCTCAACAATAACGGTACGCGTAACGAAATAAAGAGACGGTCTACTTCACAGCCCGATATATCCAGTGCCACAACCCTTCCGGGCTCTTGGAGGGGCGGCGTTTCGTCGCGTCCATAAGCTCCTCACTCCCCGATCGAAAGAGAGCACGATGACCACAGAGAGCGTCTCCGGCAATCAGCCGCGACCGGTAGCAACTATCGCAAGCCTGACCCTGCTGATCGCTGCCGTGGCCGCGCTCGAAAGCATCATCGTCCCCGCACTCCCCCTGATACAGAGAGACTTCGGAGTGACGGCCGACGTCGGAGCGCTCGCATCCGTCGCTCTGACGTTGAGCACTGTCCTCGTCACGCCGATGGCCGGGCGAATAGCCGACGTGTACGGCGCCCGCCCCACCTTGCTCGCGATCACGACAATCGTTGTCCTGGGCGGCAGCGTGTCCGCTCTCGCAACGATCTTCCCGCTGTTCGTCCTCGGCCAGTTTCTCCAGGGATTCGGGCTCGGGTTGCTTCCCGTGAGCTTCGTGGTCCTACGACGCACTTTGTCCTCGGACCGACTGAAGACGGCCACGGGTTTGCTCGGGGCTGTTGTAGTGGCCGGCGGCGCTCTGGGAGTCGTATTGGCCGGGCCCGTCGCGGAAAACGTCTCACGCACCGCGATGTATGCAGTTCCGACCGCGTTCGTTTTGCTCGGCGCAATTGCTTTTGCCGTGAGCACACCACGAGATCACATGTCGAACGTCGGCGGCCGACTCGATTGGCCGGGAGCGGGCGGATTGGCTCTGGGATTGTTGACGCTGACGGCGTGGCTGGCGAGCGCATCGAGCAACGGGTGGGGCGCACCGACGTCGATGCTGCTGCTTCTCGCTTCCGCTGCCGTGTTCACGATCTGGGCCAGGTATCAGAGCCGGACAACCGAGCCGATGGTCGACCTGACGATGATGCGGCATCGTTCGATGTGGAGCGCCGTGGTCGTCGGCGTGGTTTTCGGGTTCACCTACGGCGCTGTTGTCTATCTACTTCCGCAACAACTCGCCGTGCCGGCAGAGAGCGGATTCGGCCGCGGTGCGTCGACCAGCGCCATCGGCTTCCTGCTGTGCGTCGGCTACGGCGCAGCGGTCATCGCGTCGGTGATCTCCGGAAAGCTCGCACAACGGGTCGGCACGAAAGCCATTGCGGTAGCGGGAGTTGCCTTCCTCGGCCTGAGCGGCGCCGTCGGGGTCTTTGCAACAACGATGTGGCAGATCGTTGTGGTGCTGATCCTTGCGGGTACCGGCGTTGCCGCCGCGTCGACGGCAGTGTTCGTCATCTCCGCCGACAGCGCACCGGCAGACCGCGTAGGTGTCACGACGGCAATAGTCACGATCGCCAGATCGCTGGGTTCTGCTGTGGGAACCCAAATTGCCGCCGGGATCATCGCGAGCGCGACTTCATCCGGCGGCCTTCCCCAGCACTCGGCATTCGCCACAGCTTTCGGAGTGGCGGCAATCGTTGCGATTGTCGGACTCGTTGTCGCGGTGACGATGCCGAAACCGGCATCAACCGATGTTCAGTGGTCGTCGTCGTCCTCGTCGAAGTCTGCGACTCCGCGCTTCCAGTAGCCCGTGATCAGGTGGTCGCCCGAACTCAGGCCGAGTTCGTCGCGCACGAATCTGCGAATCGGCTTGAGACTGGTGGCCTCACCGGAGATCCAGGCGTAGACACGCTCGCCCTCGGGCACGGTGACCGTCCGTACTGCCTGCTCGAGCAGATCCGAGTGACCGGCTGGGACGTCACCGCGGTGCAGCCATCGCACCTCGACGCCTTCCGGAACAGTGAGTTCGATTTCCTGTGAAGGGTCGGTGATCTCGACGAACACCCACCCGGCGGCAGCAGCGGGCATCATCTCGAGCCAACGAGCAATGGCAGGAAGGGCGGTGATGTCACCGGCCAGCAGATAGCGGTCGTACGTCCACGGAACCACGACGCCACCGGGCGGACCTGCCACGTGCACCCGAGTACCGACGGTGGCCGCCTGAGCCCAATCAGAGGCGTACCCACCATCGTGGAGCGCGAAGTCGAGGTCCAGCTCCCCCGCCTCGGCGTCGTATCGACGGACGGTGTACTCACGCGAGATCGGCAATGGACGAGGCCACTTCAGGCTGAATCCGTCGCGTTCGGGTAGACGTAAAGTTCCGTCTGCATCCGGGTAGACCAGGCGAACATGCTCGTCGGGAGCGTGCGATTCGAAGCCCGCCAACTCCGGTCCACCCAAGGTCAGACGCAACAGTCCGGTCCCGACCATTTCGCTGCGAACAACTTCGAGTTCGCGAATGCCGATGGGGTACGGCACTTTTGCGCCGGTGGTTCCCGCCAGAACTTCGGCGATGGTCGCGAGGTGGTCTCCTCGGTTCATGAACTACCTTCCTTTTCCGGCGGAGCATTCCCCACCGGCACAGTGTTTTCGGAGAGATCGACTTCGTTGATCTCCGAAGTTACCCGGCGCACCGAACCCAATGCTGCCAGGAGCACCAGGCCCAGTGTCACACCGGCGAGCCCCAAGACCAGTAGCGCGGCGCCAGGCTCGAGCCACTGCCCGAGGAACCCGGCTGCCATCGAACCGATCGCCGTACCCGTGACGGCTTGCACCATCCACAGACTGGACACGCGTCCGCGCAATTCGTCCGGCGTGTTCTGTTGAAGGACTGCAAATCTCAGAATGTCGTTGAGTGCGCGGCCGAGGCCGAATCCGGCCAGGCCCAGGAACGCGACAATCGCTGCTCCCGACGCACCCAGTACCACCAGGCCGAGAGGCATCAGCGCAACAGAGATCAACATCGCGGCGCCGTTGCGGTGGACTCGTCCGGTCCAACCGCTGGTGAGGGAACCGACCACAGCGCCGACAGCGGGGGCGCCGTAGAGCAGACCGAGCATGGTGGGTCCGCCGCCGAGAACCTGGTCGACGAAGGCAGGCAGCAACACCATCGGCCCGCTGACGAACATGACCAACAGACCGCTGATCAGGATGCCGCGAATGACTGTGTGCGTGCCGGCGAATTTCACGCCGGTCACCAGCGCGCGCATCGGGCTTTCGTGATTCGTGCCCGGTGCAGGAGAAGGGCCGATGGCTTGGAACAACGTGACAGTTGCTGCGGTGGCCACCGCAGCAACAAAGTATGTCGCGGGAATGCCGCCGGAGGCGATGATCACGCCGGCGATTGCCGGCGAGATCATCGTCCCGATGTCGGTGGTCAGCGCTACCAAAGCGCCGGCCGCAGCCATCTTGTTGCGCGGCAACAACGTCGGCATCAAAGCCATCAAGGCCGAGCTGCTGACACCGCCGGCCAAGCCGTCGACAGCTGCCGCGACGTAGATGACCCACATCGACGGGTGTGGCAAGAGCGCGTTGCACCCGAGAATGACAAAGCCGAGACCCGCAGCACTGCGGGCCAACTGGATGGTGCGTCGCCGATCGTAACGGTCAGCGAGCACGCCGCCGAACAGGCTGCCGAAGAACATGGCGATGGCCATCGCCGTGGACACTCCGGCAACCTGCAAGGTCGAGCCGGTGAGCTGGTACGTCTGCGCGGGGACGGCTACGACGAGCAGTCCGATCCCGAGCAGCGAGATCAATCGCGCGGAAAAGGCGTACCTGAAGGGACGGCTGGTCCGCAAGGGTGAAACATCGATCACCAGCCCACCGAATCGAGTCATGCGAAGGTCTGGCCGATCAGGTCGAGGGTAGCCATTGCGCCGTCGTAGTCAGGACGGTAGCTGCTGGCGGGGAGCTCGAACGTCGTGCCTGCCTTGAAGGACGGCAACTGCGAGTAAAGCGGATCGGTGGCAAGTTCGGCCATCGGGCGACCGGACACCGGAATCACAAAGGCGACAGGAGCATCGGCGACCTGCGAGAGCAGTTCCGGGCTGACCTCGAACGAGTCACCCGAGCCGAAGAGCTGCGGGTTGCCGGCCTTGGCCATGACGTCGTCGGCCTTGAAACCGAGCTCGGCGAGCATCGCGGGCAGCGCGGCCGTCGGCGGAACGAGGTACGGCTTGTTGCTCGAGACCGAGAGGAAGTAGACGACGTTGCCCTCGGGAACCTTGATCTTGCCCTTGACCTCTTTGACCTTGTCCTCGTATGCGCTCATCAGTGCCGGAACCTGGTCGGAACGGCCCGCCGCGTCGGCGACGATTTCGAGCTGCTTGTCCCACGCGGCGACCGTCTTGGGGACCAAGACGGTGGGTGCGATAGCAGTGAGCTGATCGTAGAGTTCCTCGGACTGAACCGAGGTGATTCCCTGGCCACCGCCGATGATCAGGTCGGGCTCAGCCGCCGCGACGGCTTCGATGTTGAGCTGCTCGCCGGCCGGCAATTCCTTGGTGCCCTGCGCCTTTGCGGCGTCCGCCCAAGCCGGCGGGAATCCACCGTCGAGGTTCGTGACACCGAGGACGCGGGTATCGGTGGCAACCACCGGTGCGTCCAGGGCGTACAGGTATCCGGCGAGACCGCCGCTCAGAACCACGATGCGCTCCGCCGACGCGGGCACGGTGACCGAGCCCTTTTCGGTTTCGATCACGCGGGTCGTGGGCTCTGCAGCCTTGGTCGGTTCGTCGTTCGAATCGCTACTGCAACCGATCATCGCCACGAGTGCGACGATCAGCAACCCTGCGATGGCGACGAATCGTCGCCAACTCCGTATCGCGAGGGGCGGTGTGGACTTCATCATTGAGCTCCCATTGTGTTTCAACTGTGTGGTTTTCGAACTATGTGGCCGTGCGTTTCGACAAATGGCTGTCGAGCAGCGGGGCAATCGCCGCCCACCCGGCTGGGGTCACCAATCCGGCGTGGTCGTACGGCAGATGGTGTACTGCCATGTCCCGGTCCCCGCGGACTCTGCGCCAGCGATCGGCCAGCAGCTGTCCGGACGCCTCGGCGTCGGCGGTGATCAGAGTAACCGGTCCGTCGTAGGTTGTGTCGGTCGAGCTGGCCACGAGCAAACGAGTGGCATCAAAACCCGCCCGAACAGCGTCGACCAGTCCCGTTGCCTGAGTGAGGATCTCGGGTGGCAGGGCGGCCGCCAGATCTCGGTCGTCGGCATCGTCGCGACCGTGATCGTCACGATCTCCCAGTGGATGAGTATCGATCAGACCGGCGAACTCCACCGTCTCGCCGATATCGACCAGCTGAGCAGCCATCGCGGCAACGACGTTGCCACCGAACGAGTAGCCGAGCAGGTGGTACGGCCCGCTCGGTTGCACGCCGCGAATCGTGTCGACGTACATCGCTGCCAGTTGGTCCACGTTCGTCGGTTCGAGTGGCTCCCCGGCAACTGTGGGCAGTTGCAGGCCGAACAGTGGACGGTCGGCCTCGAGAACACCGGTCAAAGGCGCAAAGGGCCAAGCGAATCCACCGGCCGGATGCACGCAGAACAGTGGTTCTCCGCTGCCTTCGGCTCGCAGTGTCAGGAGGCGATCACGACTCAGATCGATTTCGGACGCCGACTCGTCAAGGTGTACTGCAAGTTCTGCAACTGTCGGACGGGCCATCAGCGTTCCCACACCGACGCTCACCGACAGGTCGTGCTCCATCTCCCCCACCAGTCGCATGGCTCGAAGCGAGTCGCCGCCGAGATCGAAGAAACTCTCTTCGGGATCGACTGCCTCGACGCCGAGTACCCGCGCAAAGACCTGGCACAGTTGCCTTTCCATCTCGGTTCGCGGTGCTCGGGCCGCTGCTCGGGCGGGGGGTGCCGGCAACGCACCGCGGTCCAGTTTTCCGTTGGGCGTCAGCAGGATCGAGTCCACGACGACGATGTCCGACGGAACCAGGTGTGCCGGTACGCGTTCCCGCAACGCAGCTCGCAGATCGGTTGAATCGGCACCGGGTTCTTCGATGACGTAGCCGACCAGTCTCGGCGGCGCACCGCCTTCGCTACGGACGGACGCTGCCGCTCGCAACACTCCCGGCAACGACGCCAACGCGGATTCCACTTCACCCAATTCGATCCGAATGCCTCGGATCTTGACCTGATGGTCCGCGCGACCCAGGTATTCGAGTTCACCGTCGCGACGACGCAGTACGACATCGCCCGTGCGGTACATGCGCTTGCCGACGGAGTAGGGGTCAGCAACGAACACAGCGGAGGTCAACGCGGTCCGGTGAAGGTAACCCATCGCCGTTCCGTCTCCGGACATGTACAGCTCGCCCGCCGCTCCGATCGGTACCTCCCGCAGACCCGAATCGAGTACCCGCGCAGACGCGTTCAGAATCGGACGACCCAGGCAGGGTGTCTCGCTCCCCTGAACCGGGGATCCCATCGCGTTGATCGTGAACTCCGTCGGCCCGTAAAGGTCGTACCCGTCGACACCGTCCTGATCGCGCAATCGCGACCACAACTCGGCAGGTACAGCTTCTCCGCCGAGCATCACCAACACCGGCGTCCGCTCACCGTCGAGGAGACCGGCGGCCATCAGTTCCCGTGCATACGAGGGGGTTACATTCACGACGTCGATACCGACTTCGCGGTAATGCTTCACCAGAGACGCGGGGTCCAGTCGCGCCTGCTCGTCGATCACGTGAACTTCGTGCCCCGCGAGCAACCAGAACAGTTCCTCCCACGACATGTCGAACGAGAACGAGACTGTATGCGCGATGCGCAGACGTCGGCCACCCACACTGTTTTCGGTCGGAGTGAATATCTCGGCCTTGTGATTGTGATACATCGTCGTCAACCCGCGGTGACCCACCACGACGCCCTTGGGTTTTCCGGTACTGCCCGAGGTGTAGATGACGTAGGCAGGCTGGTCCGGTGAGGTCGGCCCGCAGACCGCGGCCTCGTCGACAACTGGTGCCGAAGACTGCCCGTCGAGTACCCCGGCCACGTCCGGGTCGTCGAGGACCAGACATGGCTGTCCATCGGGAACAACGAGGTCACGCGTCTGAGTCGTGGTGACTACCAGCGCCGCATCGCTGTCGAGGATGAGTTCGCGCAGGCGTGCCGGCGGGTGAGCCAGATCCAAGGGAAGGTAGGCCGCTCCGGTTCTCATGACGGCGAAGATTGCGACGACGTGATCGGCAGTACGCGGAAGCGCGAGCGCGACAACACGGGTCGGTCCCCCGCCTGGTACCGACTGCCCCAGCGCCGAAGCGAGTATCCGTGCCAGTCTGTCCACCCGAGAGTTCATCTCGGCTGCGCTCAGTGTGACGTCTCCGAAGACCAGCGCCGTCTCGTCCGGAGTTGCCGCTGCCCTTTCGCGCAGTAGTGCGTCCACGCTACCGCCGGTCTGGTCCGGCCGTGGCATCACGACGTGCTCCGAAGCGAATTCCGCGGGGGTGCGCGAAAGCGGAACCGCCGTGTCCGCCACCGTGGCGGTATCGGAATTCGCCATCACTTCGAGAATCGTGATGGTGCGGGACAGGATGTCCTGAGCCACGTCGTGCGGAATCAGGTCAGGACGGTTTTCGAGTGTGAGCGCCATCGCCGCGTCCCCGACACCCGGATCCACGTCGAGCGTGAGCGCATAGTGGGTGCCGTCCACTGCGTCGAACCCGACGATTCCACTGCGCCCGAACGTGTCTCGACGTGCCTGTTCGTCACGAGGCGTGTTGCGGAAGACGTAGAGCGTGTCGAACAGTGTTGCGAACCCAGCGCTTCGCTGCACGTCGCCGAGCCCGAGCTGGTGATGCCCCAGCAGCGAACCTTGTTCACGGAACAGGCGTCCGAGCAACGCCGAGATCTCCTCGCCGGGCCGGACCCGGACACGCACGGGAATGGTGTTGAGCGCCAATCCCACCATGCGGTCGGCGCCCTCGACCTCGGGTGAACGTCCCGAAACCGTCGATCCGAAGACCACGTCGTCACGGCCCGTCACGGCGCGCAATGCCAGACCCCACGCCGCAGAGACGACGGTGGACAGCGTCACTCCGCTACGTCTGGCCAACTCGCGTACGTGCTCGGTGATCTTCTGTTCGAGCTGAACCCGGGTGAACACCGGCAACGGAGCGCGTCCGCCTGATCCCGTACCACCCACGAGTGTGGGTTGCTCGAGATCCGCGAGGTAGTCCTTCCAGGACGAGATGGCGTCCGTGCGATCCGCTTCGGCGATCCATCGCAGGTGATCACGGAAGTCCGCAGGCTTGTCGAGCGCGCCGTCGAGTCCAACCGGGTCCGTGCCGTGTGTGCGAGCAAACTCGTAGAGCGCAAACAACTCCGCGTACATCAAGGTCTGCGACCAACCGTCGGTGAGCAGGTGGTGCTGAGTGAAGACGAGGTGCGCTCCCCCACCTGGCAACCAGACCAACACCATTCGAATGAGTGGCGGCGCACTCAAGTCGAACAGCCTGCCGAATTCAGCCTCGTCGACGGCGCGGACCTCGATATCCAAGTCCTCGGGTGCGACTGCGCTCAGATCGATTTCGCGGAAAGGCATTTCGGCTGCCCTGGGCACGAACTGCACCGGAGCGTCGAAACCGGCGTGTGTGAAGCCGGCCCGCAGGTTCGGATAGCGCCGCAAGAGCGCATCCCCCGCTGCTCGGAGTGAGCGAACGTCGACGGCGGCATCGGCGGAGAACTCGAATCGCGGCTGCATGTGATAGACATCCGTGCCGCCGGCGCCGTCGAGAACCGACTGGAAGTACATGCCTTCCTGCAAGGGACCGAGTGGCAGCACGTCCTGCCAGCCCGGGCTCAGCGACTCGAGCCGTGCCCGACGATCCGCATCGACGGCTACGAGTGGGCTCGGCACACGATCCGGCGCGGTGTCGGGCAATGCCTTCCGGTCCACCTTCCCGTTGAGGGTGAGTGGTAGTGCCTCGAGCACCGTGATGGTCTGCGGCACCATGTGTTCGGGTAGGAGCCGCGCAATCTCCTTGCGCACCAGTACCGAATCGAGCGTGGTTGCACCTTCGGGAACCACATATCCGTGCAGACTTCCGGTACCCGCCGCATCGACGCGAACGGTGGCTGCCGCGCGGAACACACCTGCCACCGATCCGAGCGCGCCTTCGACCTCGCCGAGCTCGATGCGGAAACCACGAACCTTCACCTGATCGTCAGCACGACGAAGGAAGTGCAAAACCCCTCGCCGGCGTCGGACCAGATCGCCGGTGCGGTAGAGGCGTGCCCCCGGCAGAGAAGGATCGGCGACGAACCGAGCGACGGTCAGATCGGGGCGGTTCAGGTATCCGCGGACCACCTGCGCACCGCCCAGATACAGCTCGCCCGCAACGCCTTCCGGAACCTCACGCAGGTCGTCGTCGAGGATTCGCACGTGCACATCGGTCCAGGGCTGACCGATCGTGACTCGGTCGCCGGTCGTGATGACCGAAGATGTCGCCCACACCGTGGCCTCGGTGGGTCCATAGACATTCCGGACCGAAGCAGCGTTGGCCACCAGATCGTCGGCCAGATCCTGCGGGAGGGCTTCCCCTCCCACCAGGGCTCGCACCATGGCGAGTCCGACTGCGTTCTCGTGTTCGGTGACCACTCGCCACAGCGCCGGCGTTGCCTGCATCACTGTCGCATCGCTTGCGATGATCAACGCCGACAACGCATCCGGGTCGCGAACCGTCCTGCGGTCTGCGATCACGACAGTCGCGCCCGCCGCGAGCGGGCACAGCAACTCGAGTGCCGCGATGTCGAACGACACCGTTGTCACCGCGACGATGCGATCGCCCGGCCTGATCCAGCAATCCTCGAGTACCGTGTCCGCGAAGGCTGCGAGGTTGCCCGTCGAGACCATCACGCCCTTGGGGCGACCCGTCGAACCGGAGGTGTGGATCATGTAGGCGAGGTGATCACCCGCCGCGGGCGGCGGAGGAAGCACGACACCCGAGTTGGTGAACTCACCGTCCACGAAGACACTCGTGGCGACCGTCAACGGAAGTTGCCCGGCGCTGTCGATACTGGTCAGGACACACACCGGAGCCGCGTCCTCGATCATGAACTCGAGCCGCTCAGTCGGGTAATCGACGTCGAGTGGCAGGTACGCAGCGCCGATGCGCAGTACCGCGAGCAGTCCGGCCACCAGATCCGCATTTCGATCCAGCGCGACGGCGACTACCTTCTCGGGTCCGGCGCCGACCGCGAGAAGTTCGCGGGCCAGCTCGTCGACGCGCGCCGACAGTTCCCCGTAGGTAATTCCGACCTCGCCGGAGATCACCGCGATGTCGTCGGGGTGGCGGCTGACGTGTCGAGCGAACAACTGCGAGATCCCCGACGGCGGCGTCGCGCGTCGGCCCGGGTCGCGATCCGGCTTGTTTTCCGCCAGTCGCAGATCCGCGACGACAGTGCTGATTTCGTGACCGAGGACCGCGATCACACCGTCGAGCAATGCGTCCGCAGTCGCGGCGTCGAACAGCCCGGCATCAACCGTCAATCGAAGTTCTGTTGCGGTTCGGACGAATTCGAGGTCGACGCTCTTTCCGGGCGAGTGACCGACACGGGCAGCGAACAGGCTGCTCGTCGGACGCCCGAGTAGATCGGCGATTCGGTCGAGGCTGACATCGGAATGCGCAAGTGCCTCGGAGACAGCGTTTTCGACTCGCCGAACGACATCGGCAATTCTAGGCCGACCGGACAGGTCGACCCGAATCAGGGTGTCAGTCCCTTCCGAGACCAGTCCGACCGCAAGGTCCCGACCACCGCCGAAGCTGTTCAGCGTCGCCGCCACGGCGGCCAACAGCACCGCGTCGAATCCTGGTTCGTCACCGAACCGGGCATCGCGTAGCTGACGGAGGTAGGTGTGCGGGCGGTACTCTTCGCCGCGCGGGCGGTCATACGGAAGGTCCGTTTCGAGGGGCAGGTCCGCGAGCGTGCGAACCCAGTACCGCTCGTGATCAGGATTTCCCGCCACCGCCGGGGCGCGGAACGTCGCCACGGTCACGACGGGTCGATCGACGCCAACGACCGAATCCGGCGAGAACTTCGTCCGATCGACGCGTGCGGCCACGGCAAGACCGAGGGGGGTCGGGGTGTCGAAGACATCCGAGACGACGACGCGAATTCCCAGCTTGCGCAGGCTTCCCACCAACCGCATCGCAGTGAGCGAGTGACCGCCGAGAGTGAAGAAATTGTCGCCCGGATCGACGTCGGGAATCTCCAACACCGTTGCGACACAGGCGCACACTGCATCCACGACCGCGGGATCGACATCGATCGCAGGATCGGACGCGGCCACCTTTTTCGTGACAGCGACATTTTTCGCGGCAGACACCGCATCGGCAACGGACGCTGCCTGTCGGACTACCGTGAGCACCGCGGATGCGGGAGCTGTCGGCTCGGTCAGCAACCCACGCAGGATCTCCGCGAGCCGTGTGACCATTCGCTCCGCCGTGGCGTCGGAGACAACTGCCGGATCGTAGTACAGAACCAGATCCAGACCGGTGCTCGGCGGCGCCATCAACGTCATCGGGTAGTGCGTGACTCCGCGGTTGGTGAATCCCTCAACCCGCAGGGTGTGCGATGCAGGCTGTCCTGCACCGGAGTTCGGGAAGTTCTCGAACACCAGGAGCGTGTCGAACAGTTGCCCGATTCCGGCGATGCGTTCGATCTCGGCCAAACTGGTGTGTTCGACGTCCACGATGTCGAATTGGGCGTTCTGCAGACCGACGAACTGATCGAGCAAAGGCCGGTGCGCGACGATGTCGAGGCGGGCCGGAATCGTGTTGCTGAACAACCCGACCATTCCCTCCACCCCCGAGAGTTCGGCAGGTCGGCCGGACACCGTGGCCCCGAACACGACGTCCCACTGTCCTGTCGCTTCGGCGAGCGCTGCTGCCCACGCACCCTGAACCAGGGTGTTGACCGTCAGCGCTCGCGCACGGCCGAGTTCGATCAGCGCTTCGGCGTCCGATGTCGCGAGAGGAACCTCGAGCGCGACGGGCACACTTCGCGGCGCTCCGGCGTCGGCAACGAGAGTCGGCGCGGTGAGCCCACGCAAACGCTCGCTCCACGCTGCGCGGGCAGAGTCCTGATCACGGCCGGCGATCCATGCCAAGTAGTCGCGATACGGCGTCGGCGCAGGGAGGTGCGTGTCGCCGTCGTGGTAGACGTTCATCAGCTCGCGCAGGACGATCGGAGTCGACCAACCGTCGGTGAGCAGGTGGTGCGCGTTGAGGACCAAACGGTGCACCCCGCCGGGCAGCCGAACCAGTAGTGCACGCAGCAGAGGCGGTGTACTGACGTCGAAGACATGCTTGGCGGCCTCGTCCTCGAGCTGATCTGCAGAGCGGAATGCAGTGTCAGCTGGAACGGAGGTCAGATCGACCGAACGCCACTCGACTTTTGCGCCGCGCGGAATGATCTGAACGGGCCGTGCGAACTGCTCGTAGTGGAACGCGGCGCGTAGGTTCGGGTGCCTGTCGATCACGGTCTCGAACGCGTCGGCCAACTTCGCCTCGTCCAGTGGCCCGGAGAGGTCGAAGCGTGCAGTGAGCGTGTAGACGTCTGCGGCTCCGTCACGGACCGCATGGAACAGGAGACCTTCTTGTAGCGGCGAGAGCGGAAGGACGTCGGCAAGCGGTCCGTGGACGGCTTCGAGTTCGTTGATCCCTGCCTGATCGACCACCGCGCCCTGGCCGAAGATCGTCGCCGAGCAATCGGACGGCGTCAAACCACCCTCGAAGAGCGCGGCATGCGCGGTCAGGGCAGCGAGCGCACGTTCCCAATGCTCTTGCAGCTCGACGATCGTCGCGCCGTCGAGCACTGAACCCGCCGCAGTCCATTCGACCGCCAGCGTCGTCGAGTCGTCCTCTCGGACAAATGCGTTGAGCGCCAGCACTTCCGACATAACCTTCGTCGCCGGCTCGATGACCGCGAATGGATCCTGCTCCGGCAATCGCCATCCGGTTCCGGGCAAGGACGGGAAGCGGCCCAGATAGTTGAGCAGCAGTTCGGGTGTAGCGCACGCGGAAAGGTCAGGTGCGGTGTCGGGATCCAGATGCCGCAGAACTCCATAGCCGACTCCGCCTCCGGGTACGGCGCGTTTTGCCTCCTTCACCGCACGAAGGAGATGCCCCGCAGCTGCTCCGCCGCTCAGTGCGTCGGCAAGATCGTCTGCGGTGAGCAGTGCATCGGTGGGAACCCGGACGGGGAACTCACTGGTGAACCACCCGATGGTTCCGGCGAAGTCGGTGTCGCTGGTGAGCGCGTCGCGGCCATGACCTTCGACGGTAACTGTCTGCGCGGGCAGCCCGATGAGGCCGCGGCCGTGCTGCCATGAGCGCAAGGCAAGCATCAAACCCGAGAGAAGCACTTCGTCGGCCTTGGCTCGATACGCCGCCGGAAGCGTGGTCAACAGCGCGTCGGTGACGGCCGGGGGCGCAATGGTTGTCGTGCGAGAGGCGGTTGCGGTCACGTCGATCTTCGGGTCGAGACGACGACTGCCGATCGGCTCGTCGTCCGCCTGTACCGACGCGGACTTCCAGTACTCGAGCTCTGACGCCCTGCTGCCAGAGGCCCCGAATTCCGCGAGCAACCCTGCGTATCGACGCCACGAACTTCCGCCTGCAGCCAACCGGGCCGACCTACGCTCGCGCGCTGCATCGGTAGCTTCGTGGAGGTCTGGAAGCAGAATTCGCCAGGACACACCGTCGACGATCAAATGGTGAGCCACGACGATCAATTGGTCGGGTCGACCGGCCTCGGTATTGACCAGTACGACTCGCAGGAGTTCACCGGCGCGTGGGTCGAGACTCGCCGCCGACGCCTCCGCGAGCTCTCTGATCCGGGACAGCTCGGAGGTGTCGGACACCTCGCGAACGAGTCCCTCGCTGCGCACTGCACCGGCGTCCCGGACGATCAATTCGGTAGTGCCGCTGTCGTTGTCACGGCGCAGGAGCAGGCGTAGAGCGTCATGGTGATCGAGGATCGTCTGCACGCCGGACTGCAGGTCACCCAGTGAAAGGCTGTCGTCGATGCGCACTGCGGTCCATTGCGCGTAGCCCGCGATTGCCTCGTCTGTCGGATTCTTGTCGATCATTGCTCGAACGATCGGCGGGGCGATCACGGTGCCGGTCGCCACGTCCGCAACCGAGGCTACGGCGTCGGCGTCATCGGCAATCTCACGCGCCGCAGCGGCGATGGTTCCCAGATCTCGCTGTGCCAGTAGTTCTTTGGGAGCAACGATCAGACCACGCACCCGCAGTCGACTGCTGACACTGATTGCCGTGATGCTGTCACCACCGAGGCCGAAGAAATCCTCGTCCACGCCGACGCGTTCGCGGCCGAGCACCTCGGCCACCACGTCACAGAGGATTTCCTCGTGTGGTGTGGATGCAGCGCGACCTTCCGATTCGGTAGCCGGGGCAGGTAGTGCCGCACGATCGAGCTTTCCGTTCACCGTGACGGGCAGTTCGTCCAGAACGACGATTGCGGCGGGAACGAGATGATCCGGTACGCGACCGGCGAGGTCACGGCGCAATTCTTCCTGCGGCGGAAGCGTCGCGCCGGCGGCGGCTACAACGTAGCCGACGAGGCTGGGCCGTCCCCCATCCGTACGGATCAGCGCGGCAGCGGCGCCGATTCCGGGTACCGATCCGAGAACAGCCTCGACCTCGCTCAACTCGACTCGATGTCCGCGAATCTTCACCTGCTTGTCGCTGCGACCTATGAAGTCGTAGCCCCGCCCCGGCACCCACCGCGCCACGTCCCCGGCGCGGTACATCAGATCTCCCGGAGCCCCGAAAGGATCTGCGACAAAACGCTCGGAGGTCGCGCCGGCGCGGCCGAGGTAGCCCCTGGCCAATTGCGGTCCGGCCAGGTAGAGCTCACCTCGTTCACCGTCGGCGACCGGCTCGAGCGCGCTGTCGAGCAGGTACGCACGGGTACCCGCGAGGGGGTACCCGATACGCGGTCCGGCACCTTCGACCGTGGTCGCGATCGCGTCGACCGTCGTTTCTGTGGGGCCGTACAGGTTTCGAGCCGGAACACCGGATTCGATGATCGCGTCCCACAGTGCGGGCGGTGCCGCCTCGCCACCCACGACGAGGAGCTGCAACCGCTGCGTACGCAGCAACCCGTTGTCCACCATCGCTGCCGCCATCGACGGCGTCGTGTCGACCACGTCGACGCAATCTCGCTCGAACGCCGCGACCAGAGCAACCGCGTCCTTCTGCAGTTCCTCGTCGTATACGTGCACCCGATGACCACACAGCAGCCACAACAGTTGATCGAGAGACGCATCGAAGGCGAACGACGCTGTGTGCGCGGTGTGCAGTTGGCGGTTCCCGACGCGCTCGGCGGTGTCCCGGTAGATGGTGGCGCGATGGTGGTGAAGCAGGTGCGCCAATCCACCGCCTCTGACCAGCACACCCTTGGGCTTGCCTGTCGATCCCGAGGTGTAGATGACATACGCCAGGTGATCACCATGCCGTGCTGTCGCCAGTTCACCGAGTTCGAGTGGAAGCTCGGAATTGGCACGGAGTTCTTCGCGGACTGCGTCGGAATCGAGGACGAGGGGGTCGGGCCGAGAACCTCCGACGAGTTGCTCGGCCAGAGTGGAAGTGGTGATCACGACCTTCGGCTGCGCGTCGTCGATCAGATCTCGCA
>NZ_CAURKP010000072.1:0-26542 GCF_963525155.1 uncultured Rhodococcus sp. | reverse complement strand
ACTGCCTCGGACTGAGCAATACCTATCGCGACGGTCAGCCCCACCAGATCGAGGCATTCGGCACCAGCCTTGTCGTCTTCGCCGACAGCAAGGGCGACATCAAGATTCTCGACGCCTACTGCCGCCACATGGGTGGCAACCTCGCTCACGGAACCGTCAAGGGCGATTCGATCGCCTGCCCGTTCCACGACTGGCGTTGGGGCGGTAACGGAAAATGTACGGCGATCCCCTACGCACGACGCGTTCCGCCGCTGGCCAAGACGCGGGCGTGGACCACACTCGAGAAGAACGGTCAGCTGTTCGTCTGGCACGATCCCCAGGGAAATCCCCCGCCCGCCGAGGTCACGATTCCCGACATCGAGGGCTTCGGAAGCGATGAGTGGAGCGACTGGAGCTGGAACACGCTCACCATCGAAGGCTCTCATTGCCGCGAGATCGTGGACAACGTCGTGGACATGGCCCACTTCTTCTACGTTCACTACTCGTTCCCCAAGTACTTCAAGAACATCTTCGAAGGTCACGTCGCGAGCCAGTACATGGAATCGGTGGGACGCGAGGACGTCATCAGCGGCACCAACTACGGCGATCCCAACGCTGTGCTCCGTTCGGATGCTTCATATTTCGGACCGTCGTACATGATCGACTGGATCAAGAGCGAAGCCAACGGGCAGATCATCGAAACTGTATTGATCAACTGCCACTACCCCATCTCGAACAATGCCTTCGTGTTGCAGTACGGCGCGATGGTCAAGAAGCTTCCCGGTATGGACGACGAGTCCACTGCCGCGATGGCCGCGCAGTTCACCGAGGGCGTCGAGATGGGATTCCTTCAGGACGTGGAGATCTGGAAGAACAAGGCCCCGATCGACAACCCGCTGCTCTCCGAGGAGGACGGCCCGGTTTACCAGTTGCGTCGCTGGTACAACCAGTTCTACACCGACGTCGAGAATGTCACGGAAGACATGACGAAGCGCTTCGAATTCGAGATCGACACCACCCGCGCAGTGGAGAGCTGGAAGCGGGAAGTCGCCGAAAACGTTGCCGCACGCGACGCCCAGGCACTCGAGACAACCTCCTGATCTGCAGTCGAAAACACTGCTGAGACAACCAGACTGGATGCAAGGAACAACATGACGTACGAAGTGCTCGAACAGATCAACGCGATGGCCGACGACATCTTCGCCGAAGGCATCGAGGCCGAGCGGATCGGCCGGGTGGCCGACGACACCGCCAAGAAGATGAAGGCAATCGGTTCCATCCGCATGCTGCAACCCAAGGAGCATGGCGGCATGGAGGCGCATCCGCGCGAATTCGCCGAAACCGTCATGCGCATGGCTTCACTGAACCCGTCGGCCGGCTGGGTCCACGGGATCGTCGGAGTTCACCCGTGGCAACTCGCTTTCGCAGATCCCAAGGTGCAGCAGGAGATCTGGGGATCCGATCCCGACACCTGGATGGCATCGCCGTACATGCCCGGCGGTATGTGCATCCCCACCGACGGCGGCTACAAGTTCTCCGGTCGCTGGCAGTTCTCCTCCGGTACCGACCATTGCGACTGGGCATTCCTCGGCGCGATGGCGTGTGACAAGGACGGCAACATGGAGATGCCGCCGCGCATGCTCCATGTGATCATTCCGCGCACCGACTACGAGATCATCGAAGACTCGTGGGATGTCATGGGACTTCGCGGCACCGGCTCCAAGGATCTCGTAGTCAAGGATGCGTATGTCCCCGATTACCGCGTCATGGACTGCGACGAGGTCATCGACGGCACGGCAGTGCGCAAGTACGGGCGCACCGAGACGCTGTACCTCATGCCGTGGTCGAACATGTTCCCCCTCGGAATCACCGCCGCCACGATCGGCATCTGCGAGGGAATGCTCTTCCACGCCAACGAGTACCAAGCCGATCGCATCAACGCGCAGGGTACGGCGGTCAAGGACGACCCGTACACCTTGTTCGCCATCGGTCAGGCAACCGCCGACATCCGGGCTGCGCGCGACACCCTGCTTGCCAACGTCGACCGCATGTGGGATCGCGTGGACGCAGGCAAGGAAGTGACCTTCGAGCAGCGCGCGGAAGGACGTCAGACTCAGGTGCAGGCCGCCTGGCGCGCCATCAACGCAATCGATCAGGTCTACCCACGCTGCGGTGGCAACGCACTGCGGATGGACAAGCCGCTTCAGCGATTCTGGCGCGATGCTCACGCTGGACAGCATCACGCAATTCACGTGCCGGGCACCGTTTTCCACGCCGCATCACTGAGCCGTCTCGGCGCAGACCCGCAGGGTCCGCTGCGGGCGATGATCTGATCAGACTTCGACACAAGAAATCGACAGGAACAGAACACGATGACACACACCGACATCAAGGGACTTGGCTACGTCAAGATCTCGACCAACGACATGGCACGTTGGCGCACTTTCGCTTTCGATGTTCTCGGCTTCGCCAAGGGCAGTGGGCCGGACGAGAACGCCCTCTACCTACGACTCGACGAGCGTGCTGCTCGCATCGTCGTCGTCGAGGGTGAGCGCGACGAGATCGTCAACATCGGTTGGGAGGTCGCCGACCACGCCGCACTGCGCCGCGTTCAGGAAGCACTCGAAAAGAACGGCACCGAGGTCGAGCAGCTTTCGCTCGCCGAAGCAGATGCTCGACGGGTCGAAGAGGTCATCGCCTTCACCGATCCCGGCGGAGCAGCCATCGAGGTCTTCCACGGAGCGATCCTCGACCACAGCCCCGTGGTGACGCCCTTCGGCGCTCGATTCGTCACCGGCGCACAGGGTCTCGGCCACGTCGTACTCCCCGTCATGGACAGTGCTGCGAGCTTCGACTTCTACACCGAGGTGCTCGGCTTCTACCCGCGCGGCGCCTTCCGCCTGCCGGCCCCGCCTGAATTCGGGCCGCTGCGAATCCGTTTCATGGGCGTCAACGAGCGTCACCACAGCTTGGCCCTGTGCCCGGCACCGCACGGCGGCGCACCCGGCCTGATTCACATCATGGTCGAGGTGGACACCCTCGACGCCGTCGGCCAGGCACTCGACCGCGTGATGAAGGACGGATTCTCCGTGTCGTCGACCCTGGGTCGTCACACCAACGACAAGATGATCTCCTTCTACGTCCGCGCACCCGGCGGCTGGGACATCGAGTTCGGCACCGAGGGCGCGAGGGTGGATCAGGACTCGTACTCCTCCGAGGAGATCACCGCTGACAGCTACTGGGGCCACGACTGGTCCGGAAGCGAACCACTGGCAGCTATGTAGTACCCGCCGATGGCGATCAATACCTGCCGGTGGCGATGCAATACCTGCCGGTGGCGATGCAATACCTGCCGGTGGCGATGCAATACCTGCCAGTAGTAAACCGACGAGGGGGCTTGCGCGAGCATTCGCGCAAGCCCCCTCGTCGTTTCCACTGTGACGCGCCCGAAAACAGACCGGTGATCCACTTCACAAATCCGCAACTCTATGACACTATTTCTAATTGAAATAGCCAGTTCACTGGTTGTGGAGCTCTAAGAGAAGTGAGGTACACGATGACACTGCAGGCTGTGGATGCTTTAGGCGCCGATTCGGCCCCGACAGCAATTCTCGATCGCGTCTCGCTGGTTCTCGACGCCTTCGACGGTCCCGGCAGGTTGACGCTCGCTCAAGTCGTTCGGAGCACGGGCCTTCCCCGCTCGTCTGCCCACCGCATGCTCGAACGTCTCGTCTCGATGCGTTGGCTGCGTCGCGACGGCCGCGATTACGAACTCGGTATGCGCCTCGTCGAACTGGGATCGCTCGCGGTTCATCAGGACCGCCTCCACGCTGCAGCCATGCCTCTTCTCCACGAGCTCTACCGCGTCACCGGATTCGTGGTTCACCTCGGCATCCTCGACGGGCCCGATGTGGTCTACATGGAGAAGATCGGCGGACGCCTCGCCGCCGCAGTGCCGACGCGTGTCGGTGGTCGACGCCGCGCCGAGACCACTGCGATCGGTCAGGCACTACTCGCGTTCGGTTCGCCGAAGTCCTCGGGCTACGCACTGCCCCACCTCGCCAGAATCCGCGAGTCCGGGGTGGCCTTCGAATCCGGAAACGGCCTACCGGGATTCAGCTGTCTTGCGGCACCGATCGGCCCCATCGGCCGCGCCGTCGCCGCGGTATCCATCTGCGCGCCGTCGAAGGCCCTCCGCCTCGACCACGTCAGCGCAGCGCCGGTCCGTATGGCGGCCGCTGCCATTTGGCGAGGCATCGACGGCGGATCGCTGAGCGTCACTCCGACTTTGCAACGTCGTCATCTGCTGCGCAATATGCCGACCGCAGCCGGGGCCTGACTCAGATACTCGAACCGTTGCCGGTGAGCCCGGCTTGCTCGAGCGCCAACACGTACTCCTCGACGTTCTTCCATCTGCCAGGCGTCGAGGGCAACGGTGATCCCAGTCGGTCGTGCTCGGCGACGTTCGCGAACTCGGCGGTCGCACGATCGATGTCGTCGAGCAGTTCGCGAGCAAGTTCGATCTCGGCTCGGAAGTACCGTTCCGACCATCGCAACGTCATGACCGGGAACGACCAGGCCGGCTCGTTCTCGGCATGATCTGCGTGGAGTTTCGCGCGTCGAATCTGCTCTTCGACATTGGCGATGTGGGCTTCCACCAGCGCCTTCAGTCGCTCGGGCTCGTTGAGGTGTCCCATCCACAGACGCAACATCACACCGTGCTTGAGCACCGGAACTTCCACCGGTGCCTCCCGTGACCACGTCCGGACGGCGTCGGTTCCTGACTGCGTAATGGAGTAAAGGCGCTTGCCTCGCACCCCTGGTTCGGAGACGACCCGGGACTCCACGAACCCGATGCTTTCGAGCTTCTTCAGTTCTGCGTACACCTGGCTGATGGACGGGCTCCAGTAGAAGAAGCCGACGCTCCAGTCAGCCCACTTCTTCAAATCGTTTCCGGTCAATTCCTCCCCGAACGTCAGCATCCCGAGCACTGCCCAGCTGGTAGCGGGAAGTCCTCGGGACACGTCATCAGGTTCGGACATGCCCGAAGTCTAACAATCACTGGTCATTTGCTGGTTTCGTAGAATCCGAACGGACCGCTGAGCGGGATCAAATTTGCCCGAGACCCCTCCACCTGACACTCGGTCGGTCCTGACCCGTGCCGAGAAGCCATTGCTGCCATTGAGTGGGACTGCCGCTGGATTACGGCCGCGGCGCCACACATCGTTGCTTCCGAAGGCTGTTTGCAGAGTTTTGGACAAAAGATTTGAACAAGGAGACGACATGACCGTGGAAAACGCCGAGCCGCCAGTTCTGGACGGACGCACACTTCGCAACGTGATGAGCAATTTCTGCACCGGCGTCACCGTCATCACCGCTCACGATGGAAGTTCACCCCTCGGCTTCACCTGCCAGTCCCTGGTCTCGGTATCGCTTGATCCCCCGTTGCTCTCGTTCTGCCCGGCGAAGACGTCGACAAGTTGGCCGAAGCTTCGCGAAACGGGAACTCTCTGCATCAATGTTCTCGCCCACGATCAGCAGGACATGTGTTCGGCGTTCGCGCGCGGCGGGACGGACAAGTTCCTCGGCGTCGAGTGGGATGCCGCCGGCAACGGTGCTCCGGCGCTGAGCGGCGCGCTCGCCCGCATCGAAGCAACGGTCGAGCAGGAGCACGACGCCGGTGATCACACCATCGTCGTCGCACGCATCACCGATCTGAACGTGCTGCGCCACGACGGTCCGCTTCTGTTCTATCGCGGCGGGTTCGGACGCTTCGACGCCTGAGTGCTCAGGCTGTCCCGCTGCGTGGGAGATGCCGGCGCCGAATCGAGCCCGCACCGATAGCGTCCGAAGTAGTTGTCAGACCCTGAACTTCTCGACTGATCGGACTAACTCGATGACCACTCTCGAACCAGACACCACGGCCGCGATCACGGCGACGGTTACCACCTACCTCGACGCCGTGGCTCGCGGATCGTCAGCGGACATCGCCGCCCTCTACGCCGAGAACGCGACGCTCGAAGACCCGGTCGGCAGCGAACCCCGCGTCGGCAAGGCCGCGATCACCGAGTTCTACGGCGCTCTCGAGGGCGGTTCGCAAGAGACGGAACTGCTTACCTTGCGGGTGAGCGGATCCAGCGCGGCCTTCCACTTCCGCGTCGTCACACCGGTGGGCGATCAGGTCTACGAGGTCGAACCGATCGACGTCATGACTTTCGACGAGGACGCCAAGATCACGAGCATGCGCGCCTTCTGGTCACCGGCCGATCTGATTGCACGCTGATGCGTCAGGTCAGTTGCCGCAACTGCGGAAATCGCGTCCTCGTCGAGAAGTACAGCGAAGCGCACACCAGCGTCCAATGGCTCGAAGAGTCGCAGGAAGTGTGCCCGGAGTTGGGTCGCGTGAACAGCCGTGCCAACGCGCAGCGGACGTGTGGCGCTCTGCGCCAGACGATCAACGACCTTGCCGACGCCGGTGAGCTGGAGATGAGCCTGCGCAGCTACCCGGTGCCGGGCAAGCTGTCCTGAACGCTTCCGCGTAGCATTTCGGCGAACATGCGCGCCGATTCCAAGTCGTCGGCGTTCGGCCGCCCCTTCCGGATACCGCCGAACGGCTTGAACGGGAGATAGGTATCCCACGCACGGGACGAGAAGGCTGCGACCACATCGAAGCCCTTCTGTTCGAGCAACTGAACCAGTGGACGCGAGAAGCGATGAATCCCCTTGTCAGGAAAACCACTGGTGGCGAAGACAAAAGCCTTGGATCGCCGTTCTTCGGGCAGTGCCTCGACGAACGAGCGTAAATCTGCGTGGTACGAGCGTAGGTAGATGCCGGAGCCGAACCCCACCAGGTCGTAGTCGGCGAGCTGCGCGGCGTCGATGTCACCGGGCTCGACCACGCGAGCATCGAGAACTTCTCCGATGACGTCGGCGATCAGCTTCGTATTGCCATGGGAGACAGAGGTACACACGATGATCGTCTTCATTGACTTCTTTCTTTCGTCGCAGCGTATCCGGTGCTCTCTTCATTTGCGCGTACGTAGATCCAAGTGATGAATCCACCGCACATTGCAAAGATCACGGCGACAATCGAATACGTGTCGAGGGGAAATCCAGTCCAGATCAAGCCTGCAACAAGAACCATCGCACCAACAGCCAGACCCGCCGATACTTCCTTGGACATACGCATCCCTCCCCTGGCTTGTCACCGACAGTTCCAGGATAGAGGTCCCGGCGAAGCTACGGACAATGGTGGAGATGGGGAATGATGCCGGTATGTCAGCAAGGTTGAAGGGGCGAAGACGTGCGGTGAACGCGCTGCTCGTCGACATCGAACGATGGGCCGATGAGCACGATGACGTCAAAGCTGTAGCGCTGGTCGGGTCCTACGCGCGCGGCGCGGAGCGTATGGCGAGTGATCTTGATCTGATGATCCTGGCCGACGACGCGAACGCGCTCGCAAATGAAGACTGGTTCGACCGGCTCCGCCCCGACGCGCGATTCATCAGAGCCGCCAACTGGGGACCAGTCCGAGAACGACGCTTCCGCCTACGGTCCGGTCTTCTCGTCGAACTGAATTTCGCGAGCGAGGGCTGGGCCGACCTTCCGCTCGACGCGGGCACTCGACGCGTCCTCGAAGACGGCCACCGAATCCTGTACGACACCGGGCCTCTTCGCGTCGCTACGAGCGCGGGAAGAACTGCTCGATGAGCACCAAGACGGTCTTCGAGACCTTGGCCGCCGAAATATACGCGCTGCGCGGCTCTCCCGTCGTCGCGATCGACGGCGTCGACGGGAGCGGCAAGACGACATTCACGAAAAGTCTTGCAGCACAGCTGAATGAACGCCGCGTCATTGTGATTCACGTCGACGACTTCCTCAATCCGCCGGAGATTCGCCATCGCAGAGGTCGGCTGTCACCGGAAGGCTTCTGGCTCGACAGCTACGACTACGACGCCCTCGAACGTCATGTTCTCGCCCCTCTGAGACCGGGAGGTGACCGCGAGTACCGACCACGACGGGACAGCGACGCGTACTTGCATGCAGCCGACGGAGCCGTGGTCCTCGTCGAGGGACTCTTTCTGCACCGGGACGAACTCGCCGAACGATGGGACTATTCGATCTTCCTCGACGTGCCCTTCGAGATCACCGCCGAGCGAATGAACCTTCGCGACGGAACGAACGCGGATCCGGAACACCCGTCGATGAACCGTTACGTCGGCGGCCAACGGCTGTACTTCGCGGCCGCAGAGCCCTGGACCCGAGCGGACAGTGTCATCGACAATTCAGACCCGAAACTGCCTCGCATCACGACACATGCCGCCGACTAGAGTTGGCGACCCTCATCGCCGACCTCGCGCTTCATCGGTGCGCTGTGGATGTGAATTGGTAGGTTGCAGCATCCACGATCTCAGTGGGCGTGATGTCGATCTCGCCGTTCAGCCAGGCCGTCACCAATTCGGCCAGGCCGCCCACGAACAGTAATCCGTTGATCTCACCCTGATGGGGAGGCCAAGCTCGACCGCCGTACAAGAGCGCAGCCTCGTCGGCCACCATCTGCGCGAACCCACGCAGCGCTCCCCGCCGGTGAGTGCGCAGCGGCTCGTAAGCCACCGACTCGACCATCGCGACACGCCCTTTTCGAGGATCGTCCGTCAGGATGTTGACGAACGAAGCAATGGCGCTCCGCACGCGCTCCTCCCGTGTCCCATCGGTCGTTCGGAGTGCAGCCATTCCGGCCACGCGCACCTCGTCGACGATTCCGTCGAAAACCTGCTGGAGGAGTTCGTCCCTGCTGGTGAAACTCTCGTAGAAATATCGCTCTGTCAGCTTGGCATGCGCGCAGATGGCGGTCATGGTGGCACCCTGCCTGCCCGCGGCCGCAAACACGTCCAGTCCTGCTGCGAGCAAGCTTTCACGCCGAAGCGCTGCCCGCTGCTCACCACTCAGACCGGCATATCGACGGGGCGTGGGAGAAGCCATGAGTCGATCTTGACAGACGACGCGACTGTGACGCAGACTACCCCCATCTGACAGGCGCTACTGTCAGATGCAAACTGAAGGCAGGTACGTGATGTCGAAAATCCTGGCCGCTCCACCCATCCGGTCGCAGTTGCGTCCCATCTCAGGCAATTCGGGACTACCCGGAATAGGGCAAACTTTCGAATACATCCGCGACCCTCTCGCTCTGATGCAAAAACGCTGGGATCGTTACGGCGAAGTCTCGTGGTTCTCGATGGCCGGTAGACGGTGGGTCGCAGCCCTCGGGCCCGACGCATGCCAAGAAGTTCTCCAGAACAAAGACCGCGCTTTTGTCAACAGCGACGGGTGGTCAGTGCTCATCGGTCCCTTCTTTCACGGGGGTCTGATGCTTCTCGACTCCGAAGAGCACCTACGACAACGACGCATCATGCAACAAGCCTTCACGAGATCGCGTCTCGAAAAGACCGTGGACGTGCTGAATCCCGCGATCGCCTCCGCGCTCGACGCCTGGACTCCGTCCGATGGGTTCCGCGCCTACACTGCCCTCAAAGCTCTCACACTCAACCTGGCGACCGACATCTTCATGGGCGGCGCGGAAGGGACCACTGAAAGCGAAATCGACTCTGTGAAAAAAGCTTTCGTCGATTGCGTGCAAGCTGCAACCTCGGTGATCCGTTATCGAGTTCCCGGCACCAGATGGAAGCGCGGCCTCGACGGGCGCCGAACCCTCGAAAACTTCTTCCGCCGCTACCTACCTGCGCGCCGTTCACGCGAAACCGACGACCTGTTTTCCGTTCTCTGTCACATCGAATCAGACACCGGACAGCGCTTCAGCGACGGCGAGGTGATCGATCACATGATCTTCCTGCTGATGGCCGCACATGACACCTCCACCATCACCATCTCGACAATGATGCAATATCTCGGCCAGAATCCGCAGTGGCAGAACAGATGTCGAGCGGAATCACTCGCACTGAGTACGTCGACGCCGAGCTATGCCGAACTCGACCAACTCGCCGGCTTGGACCTGGTGATGAAAGAATGCCTCCGACTCGTCGCTCCCGTGCCGGTCATGGCTCGCCGAGCGGTGTGTGACACCCAGATACAGGACCACTTCGTACCCGCTGGGACCTACGTGTCAGTGGTGCCACATTTCACTCACCACATGCCGCAGTACTGGCCCGACCCCGAACATTTCGATCCCGAACGTTTCGCGGACCACCGACGTGAAGACAAGGTGCACCGGTATGCCTGGGAACCGTTCGGTGGAGGCGTGCACAAATGCCTCGGCATGCATTTCGCCGGCGTCGAAATCAAAGCGATCATGCACCACCTGCTCACACGCTTCGATTGGCAGGTCGCGCCCGGCTACACCGCCCCTCTCAACTACATGTCCTTGCCGTTCCCCTCCGACGGACAGCCGATCGATCTGAAACCACTCACGACTTCTCATGACCGGTAGCGACCGAACCGACGTCAAGATCAACCCGCACATGACTACCGGCACAGACGCTTTCGAAATCCAGAGGAAAACATGAGCACTCGGCCTGCCCGAAACCGGCATGCACGCGCTGCTCCGAAACCAGAGGTCGTCGCAGCGGCGGAGTTCCTACTCGCAGAATCCGACGCCCATGTCTTCCGTCGCCGCTATCTCGAACTGCTCACCCACACCACAGCGCCGGATGGCGCAACCGTCACGGACTACACGGTCGCCGAAAGGTATCTACTCAACTCTGCAGCAAAGAGACGTGCTGCGCGGCGCCCGGCCAATCCTTAGCCACGATCGCCGGTCGGGCAGCGCTCGCGGCGAACGTCGAGACCCTCGGCACCGGTTTCACGAATTCGTCGTGGGGTAACGACGAAGAATAGAGTGCGCTGCCTGGGTGACGGCGGTGCGATCGTAGGTTTGCACGAAGTCGAAGGTCCGCTCGAGATCTGGACCGTTGTCATGAAGATCTCGCGCCGACAGCATCGCCGCATGGTGCGGTCCCAGAGTGACGACCGTCCACTCGTTGACCAGATCATCACCCGGGTCGAGAGGTGCGTGTTGCACTTTACCGTCGAGCATCACGGACAGTCCGACACCGTAGACACCGGCAAACCCTACGGTATCGGCGAGGTGACGCCACCGTGCTGTTGTGGATGCGGTGAAATGCTCGGCTTGTTGAAAGGTGCCCAGAACAAGCATCGAGGAACCCGATGTGGCGGCTTGCGCTTCGAGGGACTTGCTCAGTTGGATCAACAGACGCTTGGTACCGCGCCGGATCCGGCTGTGAGCAGACACGATCGAGTAGGGAGTGCCCACCTCGGGGATGAGATCACTCCACACCGGACTGTCGGGCATCGCGACGACCGGTTCGGACAACAGTGAACTCGGATCGTCGACTGCGGGATACAACTCACCCGTTCCGTATGTGGCTCCGATGGTGATTGCGGCAAGACGGGACGATTCCGAGTCGACACCCTCGGCAAGGATAATCGCGTTCGATCGCTCGACGTAGGCGCCGAGCGCGTGCACCGTCGTTCCGACTTCGAAATACGCTGCCTTGGAAAGCAATTCAGCGGAAGTGATAATGATGTCGGGTTCAACCAAAGACAGAAGTGTCGCCGAGTGCCTGTCGATGCCGACGCCGTCGAGTGCAATCAGACGCCCGCCCGCGCGGGCTTCTCTGATCACTGCCAGAGAGTTGTGGGGATCGGTAAGCACCGATGCGCTGTCAACCGTGATGACGATCCGTTGCAGATTTCTCGTCACTCCTTCGATACCAGGAGCGTTCAGAGCTGCTCGGGAAGCCGAGTCGACGGCCACCAGCAACGGCAGGCGATCCGCGACGGTGCATGCGAGTGCAGTACGGGACATGGCCAGTTTGTGACTGTCGAATTCCGAGCGTTGCTGCATCAATTGCGAGGCGCGACGAAGGGCATGCGCCGAACACAGAGAGGAATTGTCAGGCCCACGCAATTGCAACTCGGCGCCTGCAAGTGCGTGGTCGTCGAGGCGGCGTATCGGTGCGAACTGCATGCTTACTTCCAGACCAATCACATCGGAGAACTGGGTGATCGGAGAATTCGACGATGTCGAACCGTTGCTGGTGTCATACGCCATGGTGTGGCTCTTCACTACGAGTCGGGACCACCAAGCGTTCATGCGGCCGGACGCGTCGATGGCGGCGCCGGCTGCTCGACACCGAACGAGACTACCGCAAATCTCGGCGCAACCCGGTGACGACAACCTGATCCCGCGCCGCAAAGTGCACATCGACACGCAGATCAGACCAGAAACCAAGTCAACGCGTATCGAGCACCGCTCACTTCACATCGTTCGTGGGAGTCGTTTCCGGCTCAAGCACCGAGAGCATCAGCGGTCGACGTGGCATCGCCCGCAATGAGTTCGGAGGCGCCGAGAGCCTGAAAGATCATGGAGACCGCTCGCGTCGGGGCAAACAAGCGAATGCGGTTGTTGCCACGCCCCGCAGCATCGACAACGGCATTCGCCACTCCGGACGACATGAAGGTCACGCCGGAGAGATCGACGTGAATATCGGTGCCGACCAGGAGAAGTCGGTCGAGCGCATGCACCAATTCCACCCGCTGACCCATGTCCAATTCTCCGGCAAGTCTCAGTACCGCATACGAAGGGGTGTAGCTTTCCACGTCGATACTGTACCGATGCCCTTCTCGGCCGGCGCTGTCAAAGAGATCGAGAACATTTGCAGCTGAAGAACGTTCGTTGATCGTTGTCATGAAAGCCTCTTGTCTGGACTCGGCGTGCCCCACCGCCCGAATCAGCGATGAATCACTGTGCGTCGGATAACCAACCGTGTCGGTCACTGCGTTCCAGGCGAACTCTGCCACCGGCAGGTTTCGCCGACACAACCACATCTATACCGCTAGGGTCTCGAAAACGTCACAGCGCGATATCGCACTCTTGGAGCCACCCCTGACGCACTGAACGCATACCTCGCCTGGCCCCCGACGTGCCTGCGGGGCGACGTCTCTGCGGCGTCGACCACTGGCTTTCTCGCTCATCGGGAAGGTGGGTTCGCCGCACCACCATTCCGCAATACCTTCTGTGACATGGATAACATTGTCGATGTACTCGTCATCGGATCGGGCGCTGCCGGATCGGCCGCAGCGCTCCAAGCGCACGCCGACGGCGCATCGGTCGTAATTCTGGAAAAGAGCGGACCTGATTCCGCGGGCGGCAACACTCGACTGTCCGGCAGTGGATGGTTCGTCAACCAGGACCCCGCTGCCGCCCGAACCTTCCTGCGTTCGTTGAACGGGGAGTTCCCCGTTGCCATCGACGTTATCGATGCCTGGGCCGAGAACACTCACGGGCTGTCCGACTGGCTCCGCAGTCTGGGTGCAACTGTAGCGATGACCGGCGATTTCCATTCCACGGCAGAGTTCGCCGAACTCGACGGAAGTTCTTGTTACGCAGGGATGGACACCGTCGAAGGGAAGATGGGCAACGAACTTCTCTACCGGTTCCTCGTCTCCGCTCTCGCTGAACGCGGCATCACAACACTATTCGACACCGAAGCCACTGGACTGCTGACGGATGAATCCGGTGCGGTGACCGGAGTCGAGATCCGTTCGGGTGAAAAGACTTCGCAGATCCAGGCACGCCGGGGCGTCATTCTTGCCACCGGAGGATTCGAAGCAAATCCGACGATGGTGCGCGACTACTTGCGTCTGGAGAATCCGAAGATCTGGGGCTCACCATCGGCAACTGGCGACGGTCACCGCATGGCACAGGCTGTGGGCGCCGATCTGTGGCACATGAACAACATGATGACCATTACGGGAATTCCCGGCGACCTCGAAAATCCGACTGGATTCTTCCTCGCACTGTGGAATGCGCACAACTATGTGTTCCTCAGCCGGGAAGGTCGACGCTTCACCGACGAGTCAGCCGAAATGCGGCATGGTCATGTGTTCAGAGAGGGTTCCTACCAACACTTTCCGGTGCAACCGATGAACGTCGTCTTCGACGAGACGATGAGGTTGGCCGGACAGCTGAGCCCCGGCCGCGACGCACTGCCCGTCGGCCACAGGGTTCTCGACGAAGGGTACGAGTGGAGCTCGGACAATCAAGCCGAGATCGACAAGGGATGGATCCTCGAGGCGGACACGCTTGCCGAACTCGCCGAGAAGCTCGGGCTGGACCCAACAGTCGTGGAAACGAGCGTGCGACGCTACAACGAGGCGTGTGCGGACGGCATCGACCATTCGTTCGGCCGCAATCCCGAAACTTTGGCCCCGGTGGCCACCGCTCCGTTCTACGCCGTCTCCGGGTCGCCACTGCTGGGATGGAGTAGCGGTGGGCCGCGGCGCGACGGTCATTCCCGCGTACTCGATACTGCCCGCAATCCGATTCCTGGCCTCTACGCCGCGGGCGCGGTCAGTTCCACCTACAGCGCGGCGAAGGACGGCGGATTCCACATTGCCGACGCCTTAGCGTTCGGCCGGGTTGCCGGGGCCCATGCCGCCGCGCGTAAAGCTTGATATCGCCGGACTTTCGACTGACTAGCCACGCACAATTACGTGGCTGGTCAGTTGTGGTCGATCGTCACGCAGATGAATCCTCTGCGCCGGATGAAACCGGGATTCGTACCGGGACGCTATCGTGACAGCGCACAACGGGCTCGACAAGAGAACCCGAATCATCCGCGCCGAAGGTCTTCTGCCGATTCACACCCGAGCAGCCTTGACCTCGTCGAAGAACGCGATGACGGCTGCCTCGTTCTCCGGCGGAACGGTCAGCGATGCCCGTGGACCCGCTACTGCGATCGAGTCGTCGGCGAGTCTGTTCCCGATGGTGAGTTTCAGTCCCGACTTCGACGGTTTCGCCTTCACCGCAATGTGTTCGACATGCCAACGAGCCACTTCGCTCGTGCTCGCGGCGGTGCGGTCGAAGACCTCCACCGTGCGGTGGTCGAGGACCATGACGATGTTGGTCCCGACGGTGACTTCCAGATAGCGCCGTTCCGCCACGGTGTACGCCTTTCGGTTAGGTGAAACCGACGCTACACACCGTGGCGGAACTCAGCGTGTCAAAACCTCAGCTGTTCAAGATTTCAGCTGTTCGAAACCTCAGCGGGACGAACTTCCTGCATCCACTGGCAGGGCGACCGACGTGATGTAGCGAGCCTCGTCGGAAGACAGGAACAGAGCAGCGTTCGCTACGTCCACCGGTTCGATCCACGGAATGGCGAGCATGTTCATCGTCATCGCTGCGGCAGCAAATTCTTCGCGCGTCGGGTTCTCGAGATCGGGGCGGAACTTGCCGCGCACCAACGGGTTTTGAATCATGAGGGTGTCGACGTTGGTGGGATGGACCGTATTGACGCGTACGTTGTGCGGAGCCAGTTCCTTTGCTAACGAACGCATCAGACCAACGACTCCATGCTTGGCTGCGGTGTAGTGCGCAACTCCGACCAGCCCCCGAAGTCCGGCGATGGAGCTTGTGAGTGTCATCGATCCCCCGCCCCGCTCGATCAAGTGCGGAGCCGCGACGGTCGTGGTGTGCCACACGCCGGTCAGGTTCACGTCCAGCATGGTCTGCCACATCGTTTCCGACATGGTCAGGGCCCCGTCGGAGGACGTGATACCAGCTGTAGCGCAGACGATGTCGAGACCACCGAGCGTTCCGACGGCCGAGTCCACGGCACTGCGTAGTGCCTCGAGATCCCGAACGTCCACTACCGCGGATTCGACCTTTCGCCCCAGCGCCCGGATCTGCGCCACTGTCTCATCGAGATCGGCCTCCGTCGCGGGCGGCGTGACTGTGGTTTCCACCGAGGTGCACACGTCGACCGCGATGATGTCCGCGCCCTCTTCGGCAAAACGCACGGCCTGAGCCCGCCCGATTCCTCGTGCCGCACCCGTGATCAGCGCGATCTTGCCTTCCAATCGAGAAGTCATCAATTCACACTTTCTGGGTCAGGCCGGCGTCGACAACCAACTGACAGCCGGTCATGTAGCGGGACTCCGCGGATGCGAGAAACAGGACCGCATTACTGACGTCCACCGGATCGACCCAGGGAACCGGCAGCAAGTTGCGAGCGCTGAGCACTGCAGCAGCGTCTGCTTCGGTGGGATTCTCGATGTCCGGGCACAGGTTCGCGAACACTCGCTCGTTGATGATCATCGGGGTACGTACCGAACCCGGATGCACGGAGTTGACGCGGATACTCTGCGCCCCCAACTCGTTGGCCAGCGTTCTGGCCAGGCCCACCACGGCATGCTTGGCTGCGCTGTAATGACTTGCTCCGGCAATACCTTTGATTCCCGCTGTCGAGCTGACCAGAACGACGGATCCACCGTCGCCGAAGTGCGGAACGCAGGCCTTGACGGTGTGCCACGCCCCGGTCAGATTGACGTCCAGCGAGCGGTTCCACACTGCAGGATCGATGGTCCACGACGGTCCCGGCGTGTCGTAGACGCCTGCATTCGCGACCACGACGTCCAACCCGCCGAGTTCGGTAACGCACTCGGCCACGACGGCGGCCAGACCGTCGAAGTCCCGAATATCCGCCACACCGGTGACCGCGACACCGCCTCGATCACGCACTGCCTGAGCGGTTTCCGCCAACCCCGATTGCGCCTGTTCGACATCCAACGCGATCACGGACGCGCCTTCCTCGGCGAGCCGCTCACAGTGTGAGCGTCCCATTCCGCCGGCCGCACCCGTCACGAGTACCCGCTTGCCCTCCAGCCGGCTCATGCGTGCACCGCGCTGTTCAGCTCGAAGCCTCGGTATCCCGCTGCTGCCACGTCTGCACAGATGTCGGAGTAGACACCGAAGCCTCCGATGAAGGGCATGAATATCCTCGGCTTTCCCGGGATGTTGGCTCCCATGTACCAGGAGTTCGCGGATGGGAACAATGTTGCCGACGCCCGGCGTGAGCACTCCTCGAGCCAGTTGTCCACGGCTTCGGCACTCGGCTCGATGGTGTCGATCCCCGCCGAATCGAGGTGGTTGATCGCGTCGGCGATCCAGTCGACGTGCTGTTCGGCAGCGAGAATCATGTTGGACAGCACACTCGGGCTACCCGGCCCGGTGACGATGAACAAGTTCGGGAAGCCGTGAACTCCCAAACCAAGATAGGTTCTCGGACCCGCATGCCAGTTCTCTCGCAAGGTCTCGCCGTTGCGGCCACGGATCTCGATGCGATCGAGTGCCCCGGTCATCGCATCGAAACCGGTGGCGAACACCAATGCGTCGAGTTCGTAGTGCGAGTCGGTCGTCTTGATCCCGGCCTCGTCGATTGCCTCGATCGGTGCGCTCTTGAGATCGACCAGGCTCACGTTGTCACGGTTGTAGCTCTGGTAGTAGTCGGTGTCCGTCACGATCCGCTTGGTCCCGATGGGGTGGTCGTTCGGGATCAGCAGGTCGGCGATGGCCTGATCTTCGACCACCGATCTGATCTTGGCCTCGGCAAACGCAGCCGCCGTCGCGTTGGCGTCGATGTTGCTGGTCTGGTCTGCGAAGGTCTTGGCGAACAGAACACCGCCGAGCTTCCACCGCTCCTCGTAGGCCGCGTTCCTCTCGGCCTCGGACACCTCGAGCGCGCTGCGAGGATCCGAAACGAACGGCGATCCACCGCCACTGCGCTTGGACAGCGCTCGACGCTCGGCGTAGTCGGCCTTGATCTCGGCGCGTCGTTTGTCATCGAGAGGCGTGTTTCCCGCCGGCACACTGTAATTCGCGGACCGCTGGAACACGAAAAGGTGATCGGCCTGCTCGGCGATCAACGGAACTGACTGGATGCCCGACGATCCGGTGCCGATTACCCCGACTCGCTTACCGGTGAAATCGACGCCCTCGTGCGGCCAGAAGCCGGTGTGGAAGACCTCGCCGCCGAAAGTCTCGCGACCTGCAATGTTCGGAACGTTCGCGGTCGAGAGGCTGCCCGTGGCGCACACCACGAACCGCGAGGTGACGTCATGACCACCGTCGGTGTGCACTCGCCACGTCGACGAGTCCTCGTCGAACTGTGCGCTCAGGACACGGGTATCGAAAGTGAACCCACTGCGCAGGTCGAAGCGATCGGCGACGTGATCGAGGTAGGACAGGATCTCCGGCTGCGCGGCGTACTTCTCGCTCCAGTCCCAATCCTGTTGCAACTCTTCGGAGAACGAGTAGGAGTAGTCGAAACTCTCGACATCGCAGCGTGCGCCCGGGTAGCGGTTGAAGTACCACGTGCCGCCCACTCCGGAGCCCGCCTCGAAGCCGTGGACACGCAGCCCCTGCTCGCGAAGTCGGTGCATGGCGTACATGCCGGCGACGCCGGCGCCGATGACTACGACGTCGAGTGGTGCGGTGGAGAAGTCAGGATCGGTCATGGTGGCCACGCTACGAGTGGGTTGAATGGTAGAGGAACAGGTTCTCCCGCTGGGTGGGCGGAGCCTCCACCCCATGGCACTGGGTGGGCGGAGAGCGCTGTGTCCACCGATCGGGGGACAGCGATGTCGTCCAGCACTCGGACCCGTAGGTGGACAGACCCGAAGGGATTTCGGGGCCATAGTTGTCTCATCACAGAAACACACGGTCACCGAGACCGACAAATCGAGGAGAACATGATGAGCACCAACACAATTCGACCCGAAGCACTTTCCTTCTCCGGCCTCAGCATGGCAGCTCTGGTTGCCCGCTCCGCCGGTGCGAACACGGTGAAGTCGATGACCGACACATCCGTCACGACGGCGATGATCAGCAATTCGGGTCGCGGGGCCCTGTATCTGGTCGATGCGTCCAATCCGAACGGCGACTGGGTCGTCCCGCCGGCGGACTACATCCTCCCCAACATGAACGTGAACGTTGTGGCCACGAGCAAGAACCAGAACGACTTCCCCATCGTGCTCACGTACCGCTCCGACGACGGTGGAGTGTTTGTCTTCAGTGCTACCAACTCGAAGACCAGGGCGGATGCCGGAGGTACGTACGCCCCCGACAGCCACGACGTCACGGTGACGATGACCTCGGGTTACCCGGCCATGAACGTCACGTACGTGCTTCGGTGACGCTTGCTCACTCCAACAATCCCTGCCGCATTGCAGCGGCGACGGCGGCGCCTCGATCGTTGACTCCGAGTTTCTCGTAGAGGCGCTGCACGTGAGTTTTGACGGTGGAGGGCGCAAGAAAGAGTTGTGAGGCGATGACCGGGATGCTGGCGCCCTGCGCGATCAATCCGAGAACCTCACGTTCGCGGGCGCTGAGCGTCGGACCGGACGGTTCACTACGACGCCGAACCTCTCCTACCAATCCGGCGGCGATACTGGGCGGCAACACATCTCGTCCCGCAGCACAGTCGAGCACGGCGCTCACGATCTCGGCGCGAGTCGATTCCTTCGGCAGGAATCCGGCAGCACCGGCTTGCAGGGCCTGGTACACGACAGACGATTCGTCGTGAGCGCTGAGCAGAAGCACACGCGTCGGAAGCTCGTCTCGAACGACTGCGGCGGCGACCTGAGTTCCATCCAGGTGCGGCATCCGGAAGTCGAGCAGCGCGACCTGCGGGCGTAGTTCGCGGATCATTGCGAGCGCTGCTGCGCCGTCGTCGGCCTCGCCCAGGACGTCGATGCTGTCACTGCCGGTCAGAGCCCGAACCACGCCCTCACGGAACAGTGGGTGGTCGTCGCCGACCACCACGGAAACCTTGCCGGCCAGCGGCTTCGTGCCTTCGCGCATTGCTCACTTTCTCACGCCCGTACCAGCAATGCGAGCACTTACGCCTCCCCCGATCGGGGGACAAGAGATTCAACCCCGCCACGGCCCCGTCGGCGGACATACTGCAGCACTCATTCGCGACAAGATTGATTCATCGCCGAGAACGGCAACCACACACCATCCCAGGAGCAGACATCATGCGTACCAACACCACTCGCTTCGTAGCAGTCACCGCAATCGCCCTCGCTGTCGGCGGAACCGCACTGGGAACCGCAGCGATCGCCAACGCCGGCACCATGCCCACCGACGGCCCGACGGTTGCTATGACCATCACCAACAACACCGACAACCCGATGCTGCTGGACAGCGCGTCCAACCCCTACGGACAGTGGATCAACGGCCCCCGCTCCTACCTGGCCCCGCACACCACCGAGATCGTCACCGCCTACAGCAGCGATCCCCGCGGTATCGGTGTCGACGTCACCTACAACGTCGACGCACGTCATCCTCACTGACTACATGGCCACCGGCTACCCCACGATGAACGCCTCCTACGACGTCTTCACGCAGAACTGAACCAAGCGTTGATGCAACCACGAACTTGATCCGCTACGGCCCACGACCCGGTATCCGCATGGATGTCGGGACGTGGTGTGCGCTGACCACCTCAGACGCGTTCGACCAACACGCAGCGGGCGCCACTGAAGATCGTGGGCATGCACTTGTTGCAGTGGATGCACAGTGATTGGGTATCGGATTCGGCCGCGATCCGATTGATCAGATCCGGTTCTCTGAGCAGCGCCCGTGCCATGGCGACGAACTCGAACCCTTCCGCCATTGCGGTATCCATGCCCGCTTTGTCCGTGACACCCCCGAGCAGCACGAGCGGCAACTTCACCGCAGCACGAATCTGCCGAGCCTCTTCCAGCATGAACAACGGCTTGTACGGATAGGTATGCAACATGCTCTTCCCCACCAACTGCACACCGAGTCGAACAGGTTGCGGCATCGCGGCGGCGAACTCGCGGATCGGCGCATCGCCCTTGAACAGGTACATCGGGTTGAGCAGTGAACTGCCCATCGTCAACTCGAGCGCGTCGACGCTTCCGGATGCTTCGAGCCACTGCGCCACCTGGATTGCTTCGTCCACCCAGAATCCGCCTGGCACACCGTCGTCCATGTTCAGCTTGGCCAAGATCGCGACCTTGTCACCGACGGCATCGCGCACACTGCGTGCAGTTTCGAGTACGACGCGAGCCCGGTTCTCCAGCGATCCGCCGTAGGAGTCCTTACGACGGTTGAGTTTCGGGCTCAGGAACGAGCTCGCGAAATAGTTGTGACCGAAGTGGATCTCGACGGCGTCGAATCCTGCCTCGACGGCAAGTCGCGCAGCGCTCCCGTGCGCGGCCGCAATTCTGGTGATGTCCGCTGTCGTGGCAGTGCGAATCATCCTCATGCTCAACGGATTGAACGAACTCGACGGTGCCAGCGCGGGCAGTCCGGTCGACTTCTGATTCGCCACGGGACCGGCATGGCCGAGCTGCGCCGACGCAGCAGCACCTTCGGCGTGAATGGCATCGGTGAGCCGCCGAAGCCCGGGGAGGGCATCGGGCCGCATCCAGAGCTGGCCGTATTCGGTGCGCCCTTCCGGTGCGACGGCGCAATACGCGACGGTGGACATCCCGACTCCGCCGGCGGCTGGGCGACGATGGAACTCGATCAGCTCGTCGGTGACCAGGGCGTCGGGAGTTTTGCCTTCGAATGTCGCGGACTTGATGATTCGATTTCGAAGGGTCACCGGGCCGAGCTTCGCCGGGGCGAGCACGTCGGGAGCAGTGGTCATAGAGTTTGCCTCTCGCGGGAGTTGTTTGCAGGACGGTAGATCGATGGCCCCGAGCCGGCTAGGGCCCGTGCCACGGAGCGGGAAACGGCTTCAGCCCGGCCGAGGTGGCCGGGCTGAAGCCGTCATTGCCGTTCAGACGCGTCCGAAATACGCATCCTTGAGCACTGCCAGGTCGTCGATGTCCTTGGCATCGGCGTCGAGAACCACCTTGCCGATGTCGAGGACCGTCACATGATCGGCGACGCTCATCGCGGCCTCGACTGCCTGCTCGACCAGTAGAACAGCCAGGCCGGTTTCCTTGAGTTGTTGGACGCGGTCCATCACCTCACCGACGATCACGGGAGCGAGACCGCCCGAAGGTTCGTCGAGAAGGAGCAACCTAGGCTGCGCCATCAGCGCTGCGCCGATCGCGAGCATCTGCTGCTGACCGCCCGACATGGAACCGGCGGGAAGCGAACGCTTCTCCCCCAGGATCGGGAACATCTCGTACATCGATTCGACGGATTCCATAAGCTCGCCGCGCTTTGCCTTGCGGGTGTACCCGCCCAGCAGGAGGTTCTGCTCGACGGTCTGCTTGTGGAAGACCCGCTTGCCCTCCTGCACGTACGCCATCCCCTGTCGTACCCGTTTGTGCGCGGGGACTCCGGTGATGTCGGCGCCGTCCATCTCGACGGTTCCGGAGGCCACCTTGTTGAGGCCGGACAGGGCACGGAGCGTGCTCGTCTTGCCTGCGCCGTTGCGTCCGAGCAGGGCGGTCACCTGACCGGGATAGACGTCGAACGAGACATCCCAGACGACGCGCAGATCGCCGTACCCGGTCTGCAAGTTTCGGACCTTCAGAATCGGTTCCATCACTTCACCTCACTGGTCTGATGGTCTACCGCGCCGATTTCTTCGAGAAGTGCTTCTTCGTCACCGGACTTGACTCCGAGGTACTCGCTCAAGACGCGTGGGTGATGTTCGATGGTTGCCGCATCGCCGGTGGCGATCACCTGCCCTTGCGCCAGCACGACTATCTCGTCGGCCAGCGAGAGGACGAGGCGGAAGTTGTGCTCCACCAACACCACTGTCGCCCCGGCATCTCGCAGTACCCGGATCAGATCTGCCAGGCGTTCGAGTTCGTCCTCGTCGAGTCCGGATGCCACCTCGTCGAAGAGGACGACCCTCGGTTCGGCGATGACGGCGCGAGCAACCTCGAGCATGCGACGCATCCCCAGGGGCAGCGACGTCGCGATCTCGTTGCGCAAGTGCGACATCCCCACGAGTTCGAGGACACGCTCGGCCTCGACGATGTCGGCCTTCGCGATCCTGCGGAAGCTGGGCAGGCGAAGCACAGCCGACGCCATCGACGCTCGGTGCACCGAATAACGTCCGGATGCAACAGCTTCCAGAACCGTGATGTTTTCCGGAATCGTCGGAGTTTGGAACGTGCGCGCCACACCCACGCGCGCCACCTTGTGCGGCGACGACTGCGAGACCACCGTGTCACCGATCGTGATCACGCCCGCATCTGCGGTGTAGAAGCCGCAGATCATGTTGAGCATGGTCGTCTTACCCGAACCGTTGGGCCCGATCAACGCGGTGACCTTACCGGCCTCTGCGGTCAGGGTTGCCGCATTGAGCGCCTGGTTGCCACCGAACGCTTTGGACACTCCGTCGACCACCAACCGTGCTCCGTTGATCGGCGCCAGTTCCGGTGTCCCACCGCTGTTTTCCTTTGCAGTGACTACGCCCAGGCCGGCCTTGCGATCGAGTTTCGAGACGATCGCTCGCCCGACCTTGGTCAAACCCCCGGAGAGAAGCACACCGCCGATGATCAGGAAGCCGCCGTAGAAGATCAGCGAATACTCCTGGAACGCCGTCGACTGGTTGGGACCGAGCTGCATGATCGCGGCACCGACCACGGCGCCGTACACACTTGCCGCACCGCCGAGGATCGACGCCGCCAGAACTGCTGTGGCAAAGGTGAACCCGAAGGCTTCCGGCGAGATGAACAGGTCGGTGTTGGCGAACAGCGCACCCGCCAGACCGGCGGGGAACGCACCGATGGCATAACCGAGCAGCTTCATCCGGAACACCGATACACCCTGCGACGACGCCAGAACCGGCGACTGCTTGAGCGTGCGGAACGCGATGCCGTGGCGCGAGACCACCAGGTTACGCATCACCGCGAACCAGAGCACGGTCACGACGACGACCACCATGTAGTACTGCTGGGTGTCGAGTTCGGAACCGAAGAACGTCGGCGGCTCCATACCGGTGAGGCCGTTTCGGCCGCCGGTCTTGCCACCGAAGATCGCCAGTACGTCCGGTACCAGCAGAACCAGGAAGAACGACGTCATCGCCAGGGACCAGTTGCCCAGGCGCAGACCGGGAACACCGGTCAGGATTCCGACCGCCAGTGCCACTGCTCCGGAGGCAGCAAGCTGAAGCAGAATGTCGGTGTGACCTGCCTGGGACATCAGACCCGCGGTGTAGGCACCGGCCGCGTACATCGCTGCCTGGCCGAGTGCCAGTTCACCGGCAAAGCCGAGGCTCAAGTTCAGGCCACTGACCACAAGTGCCAGGATGCAGGCCAATTGAATCTGACGTGATGTCGACAGGTCGAGTCCCATCACGGGCAGCAGCAGGATCACCACGGCCAGGACGAGTGGGATGATCCAGCTCGGTAGGGAACGGAAAGTCCGCCACGCACTTACCATCTCACACCACCCGTTCTCGGACATTGCCGAACAGTCCAGCCGGTTTGACCATCAAGATGACGATCAGCACCGTGAAGACGGCGATATTGCTGTACTGACTTCCCGCCCACAGGGCGGTGAACGATTCCACCAGGCCGACGGTCAGACCGCCGATCAAAGCGCCAGGCAGAGAGCCGAACCCGCCGATCGCCAACGCCACGAATCCCTTGAGGGCCAACGCTGCGCCCAACGTCGCAACTGCAAACGTCTTGGGGCCGACGAAGAGTCCGAGGACACCGGCCAAGGCACCCGAGAAGGCAAACGCTCCCAGTGCCAACCGTCGTACGTTGACTCCTCGCAGCATCGCCGCTTCACGATCCTCGGAGATGCCGATCAGAGCCAGACCCGTCATCGTTTTCTTCGAGACGTAACTCAACCCGACGACCAGTGCGATCGCCGCAACCAGCAGAGCGATCTCGACCGGGTAGGTACGGCCGCCGAGTAGGGTGATCGGTTCGTTCGATCCGAAGAACGGAACCGTGAGAGGTTCACTACCCCAAATCAATTGAGTGGCACCATTGAGCAGCGTGGCAACGCCAAGCGTGGTGACCAGCTGGTTCTGGTGATCGGCCACCGGTCTGATCGCGACGATCTCCTCGACCGAGGCGAGGAGCATCACGGTCACGGTTGCCATGACGGCCACCACGAGAACGGGAAGTTTCAGGGTCACCAGACCCGTGTAGGCGACGAAAGTGCCCACCATCATCAGCTGAGCTTGAGCGAAGTTGAAAGTGTTGGAGGAAACGAAAACGATGTTGTACCCGATGGCAACCAGCACGTAGACCGCGCCGAGCGCCAATCCGGACCACAGAATGGTCATGACGCAGCCGGGTTTCCGAACTGACCGTTGAGGATCTTCGTCGGGCTGATGAACTTCAGCTCACTGGTATCCGGGTTCGGGCCGTGGTTGTCAGAGCTGAAGTTGTAGCGCGAGAGGAATGCGGTCTTGGCATTCTCCTGAACCTCTGCGGTTTCCAGTGCTTCGGCGAGCTTCTTCGGATCGGTCGAACTGCCGACCTTCTCCGCTGCCGCCGCGACGAGGGGGAATGCGTCGTAGTTGTCCGCGAGGATCAGCGTCGACGGGATGGAGCCCAGCGACGCCATCGTGTCCACCATCGTGTTGACGAGCGCGTTGTTCGGATCGAACACCGTGCTGGTGAACACCTGCGTCACCAGGTTCTTCACCTGCGGGGTGCCGAGCACACCGGCCGGCGGATCATTCGCGATCAGGTTGGTGGCAGACACCGAGGTGTTTCCGACCAGCGGCACGTCCCAGCCGAGTCGCTCGAGGCTTTGCAACACGTATCCGAGAGGAGCGCCGTACGCATCCAAGGCGATTGCCGCGGCACCCGAGTTCTTGAGCGACTGCAACTGCGCCGTCATGTCCAAGGCGGCGGCGTCGTACTCCTCGTTACCGGCGGCCTTCAGACCTGCGGATTGCAAAGCACTGGTCATTTCTTCGCCGAACAGCTCACCGTAAGCGGTGCTGCCGTGCAGGACTCCGACGCTGCTGTAACCCTTGGACTTCGCGTACTCGGAAATTCCGCGAGCGGTATCGGTCGCACCCGGAGCCAGATCGAAGTTGAGCGGGAACTTCGAGGGGTCCGTCGAATCGGGCGAGGGAGCCATGCTCATCGAGAGAATGTTGTTCTGCTTGAGGATCGGCAGAACCGCAGCCGCGATCGACGACGGACCCGAGTTCAGGTAGAGGTCAGGCTTGTTCCCCGAGTTGATGGCTTCGCGCAGCTTGGTGACGGCGATGGTTGCATCACCCGCGTCGTCCACAGTGGTGAGCTCGATCTGACGGCCACCGATCCCCCCGGCTTCGTTCTGGACCTGAACGCCCGCCTTGGTGGCGAGCAGCGAGGTCTGCGAATTAGCCGCGAGGACTCCCTGTGCACTGATCCCGCCGGTCAGCAGCACACGGTAGGGCGAGTCCGCACCTCCGTCGGACTCCGAAGAACCACTGCACCCTGCGAGAGCCAGAGCCGTCACGGCAACTGCCGCAACAAGAATGGGCCGACGATTCATGTCTGCACTCCTAGAACACATGTATGCACCGAACGTCAGGCGAATACCTGACGAAAGAATGATCGGCCGGTGGACGTGCCTGATTTCGAGCACCAGCCAACCAAGCACCCGCTTGATGATCTAGCAAGCAGTTGCTTGGGATGGAGCATAGAATGTGATCTGGATAACGTCAAACGCTGAAAAGTGGAGTCATGGAAGCGGACGCTATGCACATTGAGGCGGCGTCGACAGATCTCTTCCCGCTGGGTGGAAACGCCGAAACGGCTCCACGCCCTGGCGGATTCGACG
>NZ_CAURKP010000071.1:0-26559 GCF_963525155.1 uncultured Rhodococcus sp. | reverse complement strand
GAATTCATCATGTCCTTACGAATGTAACCTTACGAATGTTTAGTGATGAGAACGTACCCCCTCGCCTTACATGTGTAAAGTTTGTCGGGTGAGTGATGTTTCCGAAGATGCCGATGAAACTGGGACGAGTGGTTCTCGGAGTACTCGCGCCCGAAATCCGAGAGGAAGCGGCGCACGGCTCCGCGGAGAGATCGTCGCCGCAGCGGCGACGCTCATCGCCCGCACCGGATCGGATCAGGCGGTGACGCTCCGATCGGTCGCTCGCGAAGTCGGGATATCCGCACCATCTATCTACGGACACTTTTCCGATCGCGATGCCATTGTCGAAGCGGTGGTCTCCGAATCGCTGGAGCAGTTGCATCTCGCCGTGGCCGACGCCGTTTCCGCACACCCCGACCCGGTCGAGGGTCTGTATGCCGGGTGCTCGGCATACGTCGAGTTCGGCACTTCCGAGCCCGCTCGGTATCGGGTCTTGTTCGGGTGGTCCAGGCCGAAAGGTCAGTCACCACAATCGGATACGCGAGGACTGGCCGCCTTCAACACGCTGGTGACCAACCTCGACGCGTGCGTCGCCGCTGGGAGGTCGGCCAGCACAGACACTTTTGTCGATGCGGTATCGATCTGGACTTCGCTGCACGGACAGGTGATGTTGCGGGCCGATCTTCCGGAATTCCCGTGGCCGTCGACCGACACCGTCGGTGAGATGGTGAGGAGCCTTGCGCGGCTTGTGAACTGACGCCTCAACCGTTTGCTGATCGGCAACCAGGCGAGGTCTGATCCAGCATCGTGAGATAGGCATCGAGCTGAGCTGCGCCGGCGAGAAGGTTGCGACTGCGTGTGGTCAGCCGGTCCTGCCAGGATTCGAGGAACGCTGACAATGCGTCTGCTCCGCCGGCCTCGCGCAGCGAATCGAGAAACTGAGCGACTTGCGACAGCCGATAGCCACCGCGCCGCAGCTGCCGTGCGATCTCGGCGTCGCGCACACACTCCGGACCGTATTCGCGATAACCCGTTGCTCGTTCGCGCTCGGGGCGCAGGATGCCGTGCTCTTCCCATGTGCGCAGTGTCGCCGGGTGAACGCCGAGACGGCGCGCGAGCTCACCCACCGTCAGCGCTGGACCGTGCACCTGTGCCGGTGCCATGGTGGACAGAGTCCCCAGCGCTGTGGCTACCTCGGTGCGAGTTCCTCGCTCGGCGAGCAGCGTCACGTGCGCACTGTCGATCAGGCGGTAGGCGGACTCGGTGTCGCCCTGGTTGGTCGCCCGCATGATTTCCGTGGCCCGCTGGTGCCCGTGACCGCCGCGCAATGCGAGGAAAGTGCGCAGGGCTTGCGCGTGCACTGGGGTGTATCGCCGGTAGCCGTAAGTGCTGCGCTCGGTCGGAGGGAGGATGCCGGCATCGTCGTAGTTGCGGATCGCCTGTGCGGACAACCCGTGTTCACGGGCAAGGTCTATGGGCCGCACTGATCACCTCCGATTGAGGCTTTTCACGGTATACCCCAGGTAATTGCCAGTAAAAGTTTCACTCGAATCTTCAACGATACTGTCGAAGGCAGTCCACCTTCGAAAGGGATGATCATGTCCACTGCCCCAGCGCTGAGTGAGTTCGGCCGCCAACTCGAAGACGCGGCAAGTCTTGGTCGTGCGGTCGACGAACTGCTCGCCACGCTAACCGAGGTGCCGACTCTGCTCGCCCTCGGCGAGCCGACCCACGGAGTCAAGGTATTTCCGTTGCTGCGCAACGAACTTCTCGGCCAACTGGTCGAACGAGGATATCGGTCGATCGTGCTCGAAACAGATGTCTTTGCGGCTTTGCTCGTGAACGACTACGTGAACGGGGGAGAGGCGGACATCGAGAAGGTGCTTGCCACAGGCTTCAGCCACGGATTCGGTGCGGTACCGGGTAACCGCGAACTCGTCGAATGGCTACGCGAGTACAACCACGGCCGCGCTCCGGCCGACCGAGTTCGCTTCTACGGCTTCGACGCTCCGGTGGAGTACTCCGGCGCACCGAGCCCACGTGGCGCGCTGTCTGCAGCAGGTGACTTCCTGCCCGCTGCGATGCGGCCGCACTCGTTCGACGACATCGACCTTCTGCTCGGGCAGGACCCCGACTGGACCAACCCGGCGGCGATGTTCGAACCGGCTGCGTCCGTCGGCAACTCCGATCAGGCTCGTGCCCTGCGCATCATTGCGGACGACCTCGCCAGCGTCCTGCGGCGCGCCGCACCTGTGCTGCGGCCCGCCGACCCGGGTGGATACGACCTGGCCCTCGCACACGCACGCACCGCTGTAGGTCTTCTGCGCTACCACGCCGCGATGGCGAGTTCCGCTCCTGATCGCATCGGCACTCTGCTCAGTCTCCGTGCCGAGATGATGGCCGAGAACCTGCTGGCCGTCGTCGCCCAGGAGCAGCGACGCGGGCCGATCCTGCTCTTCGCACACAATGCCCATCTCCTGCGAGTGCCGTCCGACATGCCCGTCAACGGCGACGTGGTCAGCTGGGGGAGCGCCGGCTCACTTGTCGGACTTGTCCTCGGGGAGCGCTACGTATTCGTGGCAACCGACGCCAACCCCGACAGTGATCCGGGCACTCTGCAGGGAGCGTTGGCCGATGCGACCAGTCGGCGTGCCCTGTTTCCGGCGCCCGCACTTCGCACAGCACTTGACCCGTCCGTCACCGCGGGAGAGGCGATCCTGCCCGGCCACCTGCCGCTGAAACCTTCGGAGTTGGACGGCGCCGACGCGGTCATTTTCGTCGCGGACACTGATGGAAAACGTCATCAATACTGGTAACAACGTCAGGGGCAGAGTGCGTGCGAGAGTATCGCGACGGTGTCCGGCTGGTCCTTCGGCGTCGACGTCAGCGTCACAGTGAACGCGCGGTCCGGCGTCGCACCGGACAGTGTGTAGTACCCGTAGATCCCGCCACTGTGGCCGGTATAGGTGACGCCGCAGGGAAGTTCGGTGGCGCCGACGCCCATCCCGTACCCGAGTCCCTCGGCTTCGGTGGCGGCGACCTGAGGGGTGGTCATCTCGGCAAGCTGCTCGGCCGGCACCACCTGCCCGTCGAGTAGTGCACGCCAGAAGGTGTTCAGGTCTGTGCCCGTCGAGACCATCGCTCCGGCAGCCCAGGGGATCGACGGTTCCGTGCGGGAAACGTCGGTCAGGCCACCGTCGAGATCCTGATAGCCCGTCAGGTGATCGCCCCTGATGTCGAGCTCACCGGCCGGCGGGAGGTACGTGTCTTCCAAGTCCAGCGGATCGAGTATCCGAGACCGGAGTTCATCGGCGTAGCTGCGGCCGCTCACGGATTCGACGAGCATTCCGAGAACGATGTAGTTGGTGTTGGTGTAGACGAACGACGTTCCGGGGACGAATTGCGCCGGTTTGCCGAGGGCGATGGCGACCGCGGCGGACGGCGTCAGCGTTCGGTTCTCGTTAGCGGCAATCCATTCGTCGGCGCCGGGTTCTCCGGCGAACTCGGGAAGGCCGCTGCGATGTTGCAGCAGTTGCCGCACGGTGATCGCGCTACCGTCGATGCCACTGCCGTCCATGTCACTGCTGTGCAGTAGGCCCGGGAGATACCGCTCGATCGGTGCGTCGAGGTCGACCTTGCCCTCGGTGACCAATTGCAGAACGAGCGAAGCTGTGAATGTCTTTGTCACACTTCCGATCCGGACGCGATCATTCTTGCCGATCGAATCGCCGTTGGTCCGGTTGGGCACGCCGCTGGTCATGACAGCCGTCGTGGTGCCGTCGTCGAGTGTTGCGATCGACCCGACGACACCCGACCTGGTGAGTCCGTCAAGATCCGATTGAATCTCCACTGCGCGCTGGAGCGTCGAGCAACCGACGAGTGCCGTGGTGGCTCCGATGATGACCGCGGCGACGAGCAGGTATGGGCGCATGAGTCGAATCTATGGACCTAGTCGTGCCGCGGGATCCAGGAAATCCCCCATCATTCCCTGATCTTCTGCCGGCCCGGGACGTAAGGCCTGTTTGTTCAAAACCGACAAATCGGATCAATCATTCCTGTCCGAACACCACGTCCACGCCGTTAACATCCGAACGAAGTGTTTGTTTTCACGTGTCTTACCAGTTCACGGCTATCGAGGTGCGCTGCCGCGCGCCGAAACGACCCCCACGAAGGACGGATGCATGAAGAAGTCGACACTCCGAACGGGAACGGTCGCGGCTTTGCTGACCGGAAGTGTCCTGTTGCTCTCCGCTGCCCCTGCCTCAGCCGACCCGGGAAGCCTCGGTAGCGGTGGCAGTAGCGGGAGTTCCGGAAGCTTGGGAAGCACGGGCAGCATCAGCAGCGGATCAGCCGCCCTTCCGATTCCGAGTCCGGCAGGGCTGATCGCGCTGGCAGCGGCGAGCACTCAGACCGGAAAGCCCTACCAGTGGGGCGGCGTCGGGCCGAACTCGTGGGACTGCTCCGGGCTGGTGCAATGGGCGTTTCGGCAGGCCGGCGTGAATCTGCCACGGACCAGCCAACAGCAGGCCAACGTCGGACAGCCGGTTCCCCGGTGGGCCCTCGCCCCCGGCGACGTCATCACCTTCTACCCCGGTGCGACGCACGTCGGCATCTACGCTGGGTTCGGAATGGTGTTCAACGCCTACGGAGTTGGTGTTCCGACCGGACTGACGCCGCTGGCGGATCTGCCGATCAACAACATCCGCAGGTTCTAGAACCTGCACAGAACCTTCACAAGTCCTCCCAGGTTCATCCACGAGGGCCGAATACAGTCAGTTCCATGAGTCAGCGAAGAGTGCTCGTGGTCGACGACGAGGTCAGCATCTGCGAGTCCATCGCGGCGAGGCTGCGTGCCGAGGGCTACGACGTCGAGCTGGCGTTCGACGGTCCCAGCGCGGTGGCCCGCTGCGAGCAGATGGACGCAGACCTGGTGGTACTCGACGTGATGATGCCGGGATTCGACGGACTCGAAGTCTGCCGCCGCATCCAGGCCGTGCGCCCGGTGCCTGTGCTGATGCTGACCGCTCGCGCCGATGAAACGGACATGCTGATCGGTCTCGGCGTCGGGGCCGACGATTATCTGAGCAAGCCGTTCAGCATGCGTGTGCTCGTCGCCCGGGTGCAGGCTCTGCTTCGGCGTGCTGATCGCGCGGAGCACGCTGCACGCCCGGTGGCCGACCTCCTCGAGTTCGGTGACGTCGTGATCGACCTGACCGAACGTCGAGTGCGCCGTGATGCGCAGGAAGTTCACCTGACTCGCACCGAATTCGATCTCATCGCCTATCTGGCGGAGCGGCCGCGAGCCGCGATCCCGCGGGAGTCGCTGCTCGAGGAGATCTGGGGCTGGGGTGAGGGAGCGGGCAGTCGGACCGTCGACAGCCACGTCAAGGCACTGCGACGCAAGCTCGGACCTTCCGTGATCCGGACCGTTCACGGCGTCGGGTACGCCTGGGACGTGCCGCGATGAGCGTCGTCGACCGTCTTTTTGCACGGTGGCCGCGGCCGCTGGACCCGATGCGGTCCTTCAAGGTGAAGGTCGGCCTCCTGGTTGTCGCAGCACTGGTGTTCGCCGCGGGTGGTTTCTGGCTGACGTCGCAACAACCGTTTCGTTTTGCTCTACTGACGGCGTTGGTTGTCGCTCTCGGCGTTACGCAGGTGCTCGCACACGGGATGACGTCACCGCTTCGCGAGATGACGGCCGCGGCGAAGGCGATGGCGCGCGGCGACTATTCGCGGCGAGTACGAGCGACTTCCAGAGACGAAGTAGGCGAACTCGCCCATGCGTTCAATCGGATGGCCGAGGACCTCGGGGCCGACGACCGGTACCGCCGCGAGTTGATCGGCAACGTCTCCCACGAATTACGGACGCCCATCACCGCTTTGCAAGCCATGCTCGAGAACGTCGTCGACGGTGTCGAAGAACCGGATCCGGCGATGATGAAATCGGCGCTGCGGCAAACGGAACGACTGGGCGCGCTGGTAGCCGACCTTCTCGATCTCTCGAAACTCGAGGGTGGCGCAATGCCGTTGAAACGCCGCCGTTTCGAGGTCGAGCCGTTCCTACGCGAGCTGTCGAGTGTGAGTGCGGGCGACATCGAGATAGACGTCAAGCCTCCACAATTGTCCGTGGTCGCCGATCCGGATCGCCTCCACCAGGTGGTGACCAACCTGGTGGACAATGCGGTTCAGCACGGGAACGTCGACACCAAAGTTGTCATCCGAGTACGTACCGGCAGCGCGGGGGAATTGGTGCTCGACGTCCACGACGACGGCCCCGGCATCGAACCACAGGCCCGTGAGCGAGTGTTCGACCGCTTCATCCGCGGCGGCTCGACAGACGGAGGCACCGGACTCGGCCTCGCGATCGCGAAGTGGGCGGTCGAATTACATGACGGCAGGATTGCCGTCGTCGATGCCCCGTCGGGTTGTTGCATTCGAGTAGTGCTGCCGCAGAACTGAACCAAAGTCCCTGACGAGATCGAGAGATCTCGCGATGGCGCATGTCTTCATCGGCATTCGTCTGTACTTCCGACCCTGAAAATTGAACCAGACACATAGGAGATCACATGAGCGCTCCGATAGTAATTCCACCGAAACCGCCGATGCCGGCCGTAAAACCCAAGCGTCCCAGCCGGTTCTGGCGTCCCGATCGCACGTCGATGGCCACCCGCTCGATGCTCCTCGGCGCGGCCGCAGTAGGGGTGCTTGCGGCCCTGATCCTCGACCCAGGGTTCGCGAGTATCGCGTACGTGATCGTGGGTGCCGGTGTGGTGATCGTCTTCGGGATTCTGACGCCGCCGCGGATGACCGTGACGCAGTGGGTCGCCGCGATGGGGATGCTCGCACTGCTGGGTGTTGCCGCCGTTCGCGGTGCGGAGTGGTTGGTGTTCCTCTGCGTCGTGGTTGCGTGGGTTCTGTTCACGTGGACTCTGATCGGCGGGCGGACGTGGACCGGGATACTTCTGGGAACGCTTGCTCCCTGGCGGGCACCGCACCGGACGGTCAACTTCGTTCGTCGTCGAAAGCTCGCTACCCGCTCTGCTCCGCGGGTGCCGGCGGCGCGAGTTGTCGTCGTGAGCGCAGTGTCGATTCTTCTCCTGTTGATTTTCGGATCTTTGTTCGTGAGTGCGGATCCGGAGTTCGCGAAGATCTTCGGCGGCTTCGCTCCGGCCATCTCGGTGTCGAACCCGGGGGCACGGATCTTTGCCGGCGTCGTGATGGCGTTCGGCACGCTGGTTGCGGTGTACCTGCGCCGCAGAACGCCGACGGTGGACGCGTTTGCACCTGCGCCGGCGACGCCGTTGCCGATGTGGGAGTGGGCGGTCCCGCTCGGAGTGCTCAACGTGCTGTTCCTCGGTTTTGTTGCAGTACAGACGAAGACGCTGTTCGGGGGAGACGAGCACGTACAGGTGACCGACGGACTGACTTATGCGGACTACGCGCGTGAGGGTTTCTGGCAGCTCATGGCGGTTACCGTGCTGACGCTGCTCGTCATCGCCGTCGCAGTGCGGTACATCGACCGCCGCGACGCTGGATCGAGGCGTCTTGCCCGCGGACTGCTGGGTGCCCTGTGTGTCTTCAGCCTGGTGATCGTGGCGTCCGCTGTGCACCGGATGTGGTTGTACGAGAATCAGTACGGTTTCACGGTGCTCCGGGTCAGCGTCTTCGCGACAGAGCTGCTTCTGGGATTCGTGTTCGTGTTGTTGCTCGTCGCAGGTATTCGGATGTCCGGGAAGTGGCTGCCCACAGCTGTTCTCGCCACTTCGGCCGTCGCGCTGCTGGCCTTCGCGGTGTTCAACCCCGACGCGTACATCGCGCAAAAGAACGTGGAACGGTTCGAGGGCGGCAAGAGCATCGACGTTTCCTACTTACGCGGGCTCTCCGTCGACGCGGTACCCGCCTTGGATCGTCTACCGGAACCGCAGCGTTCGTGTGCCTTGAGCAGATATCGATTCGGAGTGCCGGGCACCACTGCGCCCTGGGAGTTCAACGCAGCGCGTGAGAAGGCCCGCGACGTCCTGGAAGCTCGCCCGGTGGGGCCGTGCCTGCAGATGTACACGGTCGGATAGACGCAGGGCGATTGTGCAGCCGCACGGCAGATATCGCGCGCGGCTGCACAATCGGCGAGCGTCGCCTGGTCGATCAGTGCACGGCGAGTGAGATTTTCTCCCGTTCCTCTGCGGACACCACGTCTCGGGTGGATCGTAAGTCGACGGTCACGCTGTGGAGTTTGCCGCCGTAGCGGAACGTGCCCTTCTCCGCAAACTCCTCCGCCACCGGGCTTCCCCGGTTGATGCCGACGTCGAGCTGTTCGTTCATGCTGAAGATCGCCCGAGTGGTCTTCTCGATCCGGCCTTCGGAGATCACCTCGCCGTCGACAATCAGGGTGGCGGTTCCGCCCTTGCCGATTCCGCCGCCGTCGTACTCGAAGTGGACGGACACCTCGCACGCATCGGGTGCCAGCGGGTTGCGCCCACGCACGAAGGTCCGACCACCGCCGCTGAAGTTGTAGCAGTAGACGGGAACGGAATCGATGATGTACAAAGCGAATCCGCCGAACCGGCCACCGAGGCTGACCAGCATGCCGTCGGCGACGCTACCCAGACTCGCGGTCAGCGTGTACGAGCGGTTGAAGAACGTCGGCGCGGCTTTCTCGACCAGACCGTTCATGTGTGGGTACAGCGTGAGGGTCTTGCGGCCCATCATCGGATGCGGGGGTCGTGATTCCGCGGTGGCGTGGCGACCGACCGTTCTGTCGTCCAGCGGCAACACCTGATATTTGGCCGCCTCGACGAGGAACTTTTCCTTGAGCCGGGCCAGGATCTCGGGATGCTCGTCCGCGAGATCGCGGGCCTGCGACCAGTCGACCGAGGTGTCGTACAGCTCCCAACGGTCCTCGCTCATCGGTGTGAGCTCGAGGCCGTGAGTGGCCATCAGCCAGGGTGCGCGGTGGGCCGTGACTGCGGTCCAACCGTGATCGTAGATTCCGCGGTTGCCGAAGATCTCGAAATACTGTGTGGTGTGGCGCTCTTCGGCGTCGGGCTCGGCGAAGGTGTAGTTCATCGCCACGCCTTCCATCGGTTTCTGGGTCACCCCGTCGACGCTGGTCGGTGCCGGAATACCGGCAGCTTCCAGGATTGTCGGCGTGATGTCGACGCAGTGATGCCACTGCTCCCTGATTCCTGGCTTGTCGATCCCCTTGGGCCAGTGGGTGATCAGACCGTTTCGGGTACCGCCGTAATGGGACGCAACCTGCTTGGCCCACTGGTAAGGGGTGTCGAGAGCCAGAGCCCACGACGCCGGATAGTGCGGGTAGCTGGTTTCGGTCCCCAATTCGTCGTAGCGCGCCAGTACGTCGGATGTCGCACTCTTGTAACCGTTGAGGCCGGCGAGGTAGTTGAACGAACCCTCCATTCCGCCTTCCGCGGAAGCGCCGTTGTCACCCATCATGTAGAGCACCAGAGTGTTGTCGAGTACACCCATGTCCTGCAACCGGTCGACGAGCCTGCCTACCTCGTCGTCGGTGTGCTCGAGAAACGCCGCGTACAACTCCATCAAACGGGCCGAGACCTTCTTCTGGTCGTCGTCGAGTTCGTCCCAGTGTGGGAGCCCTGGAGCCCAGGGGGCCAATTCGGTATCAGGAGCGACGACGCCCAGTTCCTTCTGCTTTTGGAGGGTGATCTCGCGTTGGCGATCCCACCCGTGATCGAATTCGCCGACGTACTTGTCCAGGTAGCGGTCCGGAACCTGCAGTGGAGCGTGGCACGCGCCGAAGGGGAGATAGCAGAACCACGGCTTGTCGGGGTCCATCGTGTTGACACCCTCGACCCATTCGATCGCGTGGTCGACGAGATCTTCGGACAGGTGGTAACCCTCCTGTGGCGTCTTGGGTAAGTCGACCATCGTGAAGTCCTCGTAGAGAACCGGGGTGAACTGGTCGGACTCGGCACCGAGAAAACCGTAGAACTTGTCGAAACCCTCACGGACCGGCCACCGATCGAACGGCCCGGCAGCGGTGGTCTCCCACGTCGGGGTCTGGTGCATCTTGCCGAAAGCACCTGTCGCATAGCCGTTTCCCTGCAGGACGCGTGCGACCGTGGCTGCAGAGGCGGGTCGGGTTCCGTTGTATCCCGGTGCCGCGTTGGCCATTTCGGAGATGACACCCATACCGACACTGTGGTGGTTGCGCCCGGTCAGTGTGGCGGCACGCGTCGGCGAGCACAGAGCCGTGGTGTGGAATCGGCTGTATTTCACGCCGGTTTCGGCCAAACGCTCGGCGGTGGGGGTGCGGCACGGGCCACCGAACGCGGAGGGTGCGCCGAATCCGACGTCGTCGATCATGATCAGCAGCACGTTCGGGGCCCCGACCGGCGGGCGAAGCGGTTCCGGGCGGGTGTACGGGGGATTCTGATCGGGGTAGTACACGGCGGCCGCGACGTTCGGCGTCTCGGGAATGATCGGAATGGAATGGCGATTCACCAGCAGGCTCCTTGGCGTGTGCAAAACCGGGTGGATTAAGCGGTCGTCTTAATCTGGAGCGTATCGAGCGGAATTGAGTTGGCGGCGTATGTCTCGTTGACTGGGACAAATACCCCCGTGAGTGGCGAAGGAGTCCCTGCACTCCCTAACCGCGCACGGGGGTGGGCCTTGCGGAATTAAGACAATGACTTATATGGTCGGTGTATGCCCGCCTCGTTGGATGCCAAGAACGCCATGATCGCCGTCGCCGAGCGGATGTTCGCCGAGCAAGGTATTCACGAAGTGTCCATGCGGGACGTGGCGACTGCGGCCGGGCAGCGCAACAACTCTGCAGTTCAGTATCACTTCGGTGGGCGAGACGGTCTGGTGCTGGCCGTATTCCGGCATCGGATGGATCAGATCAACGCAGCGCGACTGACGTATCTCGACGACATCGACGCCAGTGGGCATACCGACTTGGTCCGTGCTTTGGTCGAAGCCTTTCTGTACCCGCTGGCAGATTTTCTGGCGACGGTCGACGGTTCCAACTATGCGAGGTTCATTGCCCGAATCTCACCGTCGGTGGATACGCAGAGTGCTGAGTTCCGCGAGGTCAGTGAAGGAATCAACGAGGTTGTCGTCAGGTTGACGCGGGCATTGCCGCATCTGCCCCGCCGCGTCGCGGTTGAACGGATCGATCTGACGTTCAACATGAGCGTCTCTGCTCTGGCCATCTTCGAGCAGCGCCGCGAAGACGAAAACCCCGTTGTGCAGGCAGATTTCGATACGACGGTGGATCATCTGGTCGATCTCGCGGTAGGAGCACTGACCGCGCCCCGAAGCGCACACAAACGCACACGAGCAAAGCGGGTGCACGCGTCGACTGACGTGTGACCCCGCGACACGACACGACAGGACGGAGTCATTCGATGGCTACCCTTACATCCTCACGAACAGTCCAAATCGGCAATCACACAATCGAATTCGGACCACGCGGAATGAGGCGCAATGCGGAAGGCGTTGAATCGAGGCCGTACGAGCGGTTCACTCTGACACCCGTCACACCGTTCATCGGTGCCGAGATCAGCGATATCGACTTGCGTGATCCGTCGGAGGAGCAGATCGAGGACGTGCGCCGGGCCCTCCTCGAATGGAAGGTCGTGTTCTTTCGGGACCAGCCGATTTCGAGCGTGAATCATCGTGACTTCGCGGCCCATTGGGGTGAACTCGAGGTTCATCCACTTCTCCCACAGGGAGAGGTCCCGGCAGTCGTCAGATTCGAACGCGGAGAGGACAGTCCAGGAACCGAGAACATCTGGCACGTCGACGTCACCTGGACGAAGACGCCGCCGCTCGGTTCAGTACTTCGGGCGATCGACGTACCGCCTGCCGGTGGTGACACGCTCTGGGCCGATATGGGTAACGCCTTCGACTGCCTCCCCGACGAGATCAAGGAATTGATCGACGGCAAGGACGCCATCCACGATTTCGTGCCGTCCTTCGGACGCGGCATGAGCCCGGAGAAGTTGGACCAGATGAAGGAGCAGTACCCGCCGGTCCTGCACCCGATGGTGCGTAAGCATCCGGAGACCGGGCGTAAGACTCTGTTCGTCAACAGCCTTTTCACCACCCACATTCCGGACATGGATCCTGTCGAAGGCAACGATCTGCTCAACCTGCTGTTCGCGCAGGTCAAGGTCCCGGACTTCCAGTGCCGCTTCAAGTGGGCGCCGAATTCCATTGCCTTCTGGGACAACCGGGCTACCCAGCACTACGCAGCGAGTGATTACTTCCCTCATCGCCGCGTCATGGAGCGGGTGGCCATCCTGGGGGACGTGCCCTTCTGATCTACTCCTGCGGAATGCGGATGATGCACCGGAAGCCGACGTGGCAGGTCGAGGACTCCTCGGATTCGCCCTGCCGCGCGGCGGGGCGGTAGCGCAAGCAGTAGTTCGGTGCACACAGATGTGAGCCTCCCTTGATCACCCGTCGGGCGTAGGGTTCGCCCACCAACGCCTCCGTGGCGAACTCCGCTCGGGGATTACGAGGAATGCAGCACGACGAGGCCGGCGCGACGTTCTTGGAACTGTGGGCGTGGTCCGATGTGTAGTGATCGGCCGTCCATTCCCACACGTTCCCGGCCATGTCGAACAGTCCGTAGCCGTTGGGCCGGAACTTTCCGACCGGAGCGGTGCGCTCGTAACCGTCCTCGAGCAGATTCTCCCAGGGGAACTGGCCCTGCCACACGTTGCCACCGGGCCGCCCGCCCGGAGAGTCGTGATCGCCCCACACGTACGCCTGGCGATCGAGTCCACCGCGGGCGGCAAACTCCCACTCGGCCTCGGTCGGGAGTTCCTTGCCGGCCCACGCGGCATAGGCCTGGGCGTCGAAGTACGACACGTGGGTGACGGGGTGCCGTTCACGTCCCCCGATGTTGCTGTCGGCTCCCTCGGGATGGCGCCAATCGGCGCCGGGAGTGAACGACCACCACTGGGTGTAGTCGTCAAGTGAAACCGGGCCGGGTGGCGAATTGAAGACCAACGATCCCGGGACGAGGAGGGCTGGATCGGCGTCGGGATAGTCGGCGGCATCCGGGGCGATTTCAGCAGTGGTGACGTGGCCGGTTGCCTTCACGAAGCGTCGGAACTCGGCGACCGTCACCGCCGTCGTGTCCATCCAGAATCCGTCGACTGTGACCTGGTGAACTGGGCGTTCTTCCGGATAGAAATCTTCGGAGCCCATCCAGTACGTCCCACCCGGGATCAAAGACATGTTCTTCGGGGGAGTAGCCGTGGAGTGAGGCGTCGTCATGAATTCAAGAATGGCACGTTGGTGGCGCCGATGTGGGGAGAGTCCCACCTGGTGCCCTCGGCAGGATTCGAACCTGCGACCCTTCCTTTAGGAGAGGAATGCTCTATCCCCTGAGCTACGAGGGCGGGGAGCGTACCGACAAGCACTGAAAACCCTGTGCTGCCGGGGTTTTCGCTTCTCGATACTGCTGTTGCGTCCGCTCGACCTGTCGGCACGATGCCTCGGGCGTCACAGCTGCGCTAGTCAGTGTAGCGGCCCGCCGACGAGGTCGCGAAGTCGACGGTATCGCCGGGTGCAAGCAGGAGCCGAACCGATCGCACTGATCGCAATGGTGTTCACCGCGGAGCAGGCACGGCATCGTGCGGGAATGACCCGCAGAATCCGCTTCAACGCCTTTGCCATGAACTGCGTCGCCCACCAATCGCCAGGTCTGTGGCGCCACCCGGAGGACCAGTCGTCCAGGTACACGGATCTGACGTACTGGACGGAGTTGGCGAAGCTCCTCGAGCGTGGACGATTCGACGGGCTGTTCCTGGCCGACGTGTTGGGAACGTACGACGTGTACGGCGGCAATCACGACGCAGCGCTGCGGCAGGGCGCGCAGGTGCCGGTCTCGGACCCGCTACTGCTGGCGTCGGCGATGGCTGCCGTGACCGAGCACTTGGGCTTCGGGATCACCGCGGGTACAGCTTTCGAGCATCCCTACCCGTTCGCTCGGCGATTGAGCACCCTCGACCACCTGACGAACGGGCGAATCGGGTGGAACGTGGTCACCGGATACCTCCCCTCGGCCGCACGGAACATGGGCGAGGACGACCAACTCCAGCACGACGATCGCTACGACCACGCGGACGAGTACCTCGAAGTTCTCTACAAGTTGTGGGAAACGTCGTGGGAAGACGACGCGGTGGTGCGTGACAGAACCACCGGGGTCTACACGGACCCCGCCAAGGTTCATCCGATCGAGCACGAAGGCAAGCACTTCACGGTTCCGGGCATCCACATCTCCGAACCTTCTCCGCAGCGGACGCCGGTCATCTTCCAGGCCGGCGCGTCGCCTCGTGGGGTGCGGTTCGCCGCCGAGAATGCCGAAGCAATTTTTGTCGGTGCACCGACAAAGGCGATTCTCAAAGACACCGTTGCCCGAATCCGAAACGAACTGACGAAGGTCGGGCGAGATCCGTACTCGGCCCGCATCTACACACTGTTGACGATCATCACCGACCGAACCCCTGAGTTGGCCCAGGCGAAGCTCGAGGACTACCGCAGCTACGCGAGTAGTGAAGGCGCGCTCGTTTTCACCTCGGGGTGGATGGGAATCGACCTCTCCGGATACCGAGCGGACGAACCGATCGGGAACGTCGAGAGCAATGCCATTCAATCCGCGGTCGCATCGTTTCGTCAGGCCGACGAGAAAGGCGGCGAATGGACGGTGGGGGACATCGCGGAGTGGGCGGGCATCGGCGGGCTCGGCCCGATCGTTGTCGGTTCCGGCGCGGAGGTCGCCGACGAGTTGCAGGAGTGGGTGTCCGAGACCGACGTCGACGGGTTCAATCTCGCGTACGCGGTGACTCCCGGAACCTTCGAAGACATTGTGGAGCATGTGATTCCGGAGCTGACCAAACGAGGTGCCTACCAGAGCGACTACGACGAGGGAACGCTGCGCAACAAACTGTTCGGGCGAGGGGACAGGCTGCCGCTCGAACACCGAGGCCGGAGCTTCGACCGGATCCGCACTGCCGGCTGAGCGGGGACCTCAGGACCAGCCGGACCCGGGTACGTGAACCGAGGTGGTGAGGTCGACGGCCTCGATGTCCGAAGACCTCAACTCTTCACCACACACACTGCAACCCAAGCGCGCTTCGAACCGTTTACCGCAGGCCTTGTGATGGAGAACGATGTCCGGGCCGTCCGCGGATCTGAACCAACGCTGACCCCAGGAGATCATGCACATCACCACGGGGAAATACGCCGTGCCCTTGGCGGTGAGTCGATACTCCGACCACTGTGGGCGATCCGGAAGCGGACGCGTTTCCATCACACCGATCTCGGTGAGGTGCTTCAAGCGATCCGCGACTATCGCCGGTGGTGCACCGGTGATCTCGGCGAACTCTCCGTAGCGGCGAGCGCCTCGGAAAGCTGCACCGATGATCGCCGCTGACCAGCGATTGCCGACAAGTTCCATCGTGTGAGCCAGAATTTCCGGACGGCGTTCGGACTTGGTGGAGCGTCGCCGCGATGTTGCTTCCGGGACACTGCGTGAGAAGTCCCCACTCGGACCCATTTGGGAGTCCAGGGATCGTACGTCCACGTCCTCGCCGCACTCCTTGCAGCGCAGGATCGGGGTGAAGTCGTTTCCGCAGGTGCTGTGCCGCAGTGGTGGAAGCGGCTGGGTTTCGTTGGGCGCCCACTGCTTCTCCCACGACCACATGGTGATGAGGACGGGCCAGATCGACTGCCCTTTGCGGGTGACCGAGTATTCGTGCCTGGGCGGGTTCTGCTGATACTCACGACGCTCGAGCATTCCGCCGGCCGTCAGGACCGCCAACCGTGAGGACAATACGGAGTTGGAGATTCCCCCGAGGGCGAGCCAGTCGTTGTATCGCCGCGACCCCAACAGGGCGAATCGCAGAATCCAGAGGTTCCACTCGTCCCCCAACAACCCGAGCGTGACGGCCAGTGCGTTCGGACCGCCGGCAGGCAACTCGGTGACGCCCGCCGACGCGGTGGGTGTCGAAGATCCGGCTGCATTCACTCGTACCACCCCGAAATCATAGGCCGCGCACCCTGCGGCACCGCGAGACCGTACCGAATGGTCTGCAGAAAGAGTCGGGAATCACTCGGTGCGGGCAATGAGTAACGCTTCCTGAGTGATCTGGCAGATCTGGAGTCCGGATCGATCGAAGACCGCCGCATTCACGACTGCCCTGCCGGTGTGAGCAGTGGGGGTCGAGTGCTCGAAGAGCAGCCACTCGTCCGCCCGCACAGGGCGTTGAAACCACATCGTGTGATCGAGGGACACACCAGTCCAGTCCGTGTCGAGCGAGTGCTCCTGCCCGATGTCGTAGCCGTGCGGAGTCAGCGCGGTTGCCATCAGCATCAGATCACTGGCATAGGCGAGAGCAGCCACGTGAATCAGCGGATCGTCGCTCAGCCGCTGAGCCGAACGCATCCAGATGTTGCGCGGAGGCGCCGCCGAATGCGCGGTGGGGGACTGCGAATCGATGGGGGACACACGAATCTCGATGGCGGAGAACTCCTCCCACACCTCACCCAGCCCGCCGTCTGCCTCGGCCAACTCCTGCAACGTCACGCACTCAGCGGGCGGGAGTGCGGTAGGTACTGCGCGACTGTGAGTGATGCCCTCGTCGATCGAGGAGGCAGAGACCGTGGAACGACAGACGAGTCGTCCGTCCTGGTGGACATCGACGCCTCTGGTGGACAGGCGTTTTCCATCCCGAAGGCGATCTACCGAGAACTCGGTCGCGCGATTCGTCGACCCCGGGCGAAGGAAGTGGGTGTGGACGGAACTGATCGCTTTGCCGTCGGTAACCGTGTGCCCGGCTGCGAGAATCGACTGGGCCACCAGTTGGCCGCCGAACAGCTGAGGCAGCCGAACACCGTCGTTCGACCCTTGCCACCGGTCCGGGCCGGTCGATTCCAGATCGAAGACGTCGGCGAGACCACTCGTGGGGGCGCTCACGACGCGTGGTTTCGTGCCGGACGGGGTGGACGAGGTAAGAATCCGCTGGTCCGGGCGACGTAGTCGTCGTAGGCCTGCCCCTTGCTCTTGCGCATGCCGCGTTCGAGAAGGGCCTTACCGCTGTAGCTCACCAGCAGTTTGATCATGACGATCGGAGAGACGATCGTGATCAGCGCCAATGGATCACCAAGCGCGAGGATGAACAGTCCGACCCAGACGCATGCATCACCGAAGTAGTTGGGATGGCGGGTCCAGGCCCAGAGCCCACGGTCCATCACCTTCCCGGCATTGGCCGGATCAGCTTTGAAGCGGGAAAGTTGGTAGTCTCCAACCGATTCGAAGACGAAGCCGACGGTCCAGACCGCGATGCCGATCGCGCCGAGGACTCCGAGGGCGCGAAACTCGTACATCGCGAACTGGACGGGCAGCGACACCACAAGAATGAGGACGCCCTGGAGGCCGTAAATTTTGCGAATCAGGAACGGAACCAGCGGTCCCTGTTGATGTTTGAGCAGGGCAGTATAGCGCTTGTCCTGCCCGTGCCCACGGTTTCGGAAGCCGATGTACAGGCCGAGTCGCATTCCCCACACCACGGTCAGAGCCAGCACCACGAGGCGACGCAGATCGTTGCCGTCCGACCCGATGGACGTCAGGTACGAGACGACGGCGACGACGGCGAAGCCAGGCCCCCAACAGATGTCGATGATCGAGTGATTGTTCATGCGGATGGCTACGGCCATCACGACTGCGATGAAGACGAGGACGGCGAGTGCGCTCACACCGAAGTTCAGTGCAAGATCGCCCAGTGGGATGTCGGTCATGCGCGCGCTTTCTGATTGTGGTGGTCGAGCAGTTCGGAAGCGAAGTCCGCGAAGGCTTCCTGTGCGCTCGGATAGGTGTGAGGAGCGCCGAGTCGGCTGGTCACGAGTAGCGCGTCGAGCGCTTTGGCATCGAGTTCTGTGGTGGTGGGCAAGAATTCGGTCGAGCCCTCGACGGCGTCGGCCGAACGCACCCCGTTGCCTGCCGTGACGATCACCTGCCCGTTGGTCGTGGACTCGGGATCGACGAGGGCGGTGACCACCGGGGCCACCAGGTCGGCACCCATGATGTCGATGAATCGTGGATCCATTCCGGATTCGGTCATCTGCGTAGTGGCATAGGGCAGTACGACATTGGTGAACACATTGCGACTCGCACCTTCGCCGGCTGCGGTGCGTCCCAATGCGATGACGGCACCCTTGCTGGCGGCGTAGGCGGACACGGTGGGTTCTCCGTGCAGTCCTGCGGTCGAGGCAATCATCACGATGCGCCCGAATCCGACTTCGCGCATCACTCCGGTGGCTTCGGCGGCGACCAGTGCGGTTCCGACGACGTTTGTCGTGATGACGGTGCTGAGGTTCTCGGCGGTGGTGCGATGAAGCATCTGTGGACCGCTGACCGCGGCGCTGGTGATGCAGAAGTCGAGTCGTCCGAACCGAGTGAGAGCGTCGTCCACCAACTTTCGGCCGACCTCGGGGTCGGTGACGTCGTCGTGGTTGGCGACGGCCTGTCCACCGGCTTCGAGGATTTCGTCGACAACCTGATCTGCAGGGCCTCGGCCGCTCGAATCGAGTGTGCGATTCCGATTGTTGACGATCACCGTGACCCCTCGGCTCGCGAGATGCAGTGCGACGGCACGGCCGAGGCCCTTACCCCCTCCCGTGACGACGGCAACGCGGCCGGAGAGTGAACTGACGGTCATGAGGCGATCCGTTCGACGAGCACCGCGACTCCGACACCGGCGGCGCCGCTGACCGCGGCCACACCGTAGCGACCGTCGCTCCGTACCAGTTCGTCGACACATGCGCCGACGAGAATTGCTCCGGTGGCGCCGAATGCATGGCCCATCGCCATCGTGCCTCCGTTGGGGTTCATGCGGTCCGGCCCGGCGTCAAGATCGCGGCGGAACCGTAGGCAGAGCGCGGAGAACGCCTCTGCGAACTCGAACACGTCGATGTCCTGTGGACGAAGCCCGGCTCGCGCGATGACTGCCTCCACGGCGCTCTGACCCGCCGTGAGCATGAGGACCGGATTCACCGAAGTCGAGGCGGATCCGATGATCCGTGCGCGAGGGGTCAAGCCGGCTCTCGCCGCGGCTTTCTCGGATCCGAGGAGTAGGAGAGCTGCGCCGTCGGCCATGGCGGGAGAGGATCCGACGGTGTGCAGGTGTTCGATCTTGCCGACCTCAGGGTAGGCAGCGAGCGCGAGTGCATCCTGACCGGCGGCGCCGAGCCCTTCGAAGGCGGCAGGCAGCGCTGCGAGTCCCTCTGCCGTCGTCTCTGCCCTGACCAGTTCGTCGTGGGCTGTTCCCGCTTCTCCGTTTCTGCCGGGGACAGGCACAACGGACCGCTCGAATGCGCCGTTGCGCCAGGCCTCGGCAGCCTTGTGCTGGGTTTCGACGCCGTAGGCATCCAACTCGTCGCGGGAGTACCCCTCGATCGTGGCATTCAAGTCGGCGGCAACACCCATATGGATGGAACCGATCTGCGCGATAGTTGCCGGATCGGTCCACAGCGGTCCGCGATCACTGAACATCGGAGTCCGGGAGACGCTTTCGACGCCACCGGCCACGACGAGGGACACGTCGTCGCCGCGAATGCGGGCCGCGCTCTGGCCGACTGCGTCGACGCCGGATGCGCAGAATCGGTTGAGGGTTGCGCCGGGGACGGAGTCGCCCCAACCGGCAAGGAGTGCGGCAGTTCTCGCGATGTTCGCGCCCTGCTCGTCCACCTGCGATGCGCAACCGAGAACGACGTCGTCGATCTGTTCTGCGGCGAGGTTCGTTCTACCCTGCAAAGCCTTGGCCAGATGGACGACAAGATCGACTGGGCTGTGTTCGTGGAGGGCGCCTCGCGCCGATGCTCGACCGCGCGGCGTGCGCACGTAGTCGAGGACAAAAGCATCAGTCATTTTCAACCCTTCAATTAGTAGAGTTACTCTGCTAGTTGTAGTACGGTTGCGGTGAAATTACAACCGCCGTTGCGCGGGTATCTCGGTGACGTCACCGAGGCCGGATCGGCAAGGGGAGAGGTCATGACTGTTTCGAACATTTGGATTCTCGGCGGGTACCAATCCGACTTCGCACGGAACTTCACCCGTGAGGAACTCGATTTCGCGAACCTTGCCGAAGAGGTGGTGAACCACACCCTGGACGCGGCGAAGGTTCCTGCCACCGACATAGAGGTGATCCACGTCGGTAATGCCTTCGGGCAATTGTTTGCCGGCCAAGGTCAGCTGGGCGCGATGCCCGCCACCGTGCATCCAGACCTGTGGGGTGTGCCCTCGTCTCGGCACGAGGCGGCGTGCGCATCGGGCAGTATCGCTGTACTTGCAGCGATGGCAGACCTGCGCGCCGGCAACTACGACGCGGCTCTGGTGATGGGTATCGAACTGGAGAAGACGGTTCCGGGTGATGACGCGGCCGGCCATCTGGGCGCCGCAGCCTGGGTCGGACACGAAGGTCAGGAAGCAAAATTCATGTGGCCGTACATGTTCGACCGTGTGTCGAAGGAGTACGGGCGGCGTTACGGGATCGACGAATCTCACCTTCGCGCGATCTCGCAGATCAACTTCGCAAACGCGAAGAACAACCCCAACGCGCAGACACGCGGTTGGGCGGTGCCCGATCTACTCGGGAATGCAGGCGGCGACGACGCCACCAATCCTGTTGTGGAAGGTGGTGTTCGACGATTCGATTGCAGCCAGGTGACCGACGGTGGCGCCGGGGTGGTGCTGGTGACGGACAAGTACCTCCGAGAGCATCCTGGCGCCGCGGCGACTCCGCTGGCCCACATCGCGGGCTGGGGTCATCGGACTGTTGGTTTAGGTCTCGAGCAGAAGCTGGCCCGCGACGCCGATAATCCCTACGTGATGCCACACGTTCGGGATGCGGTGATGGACGCCTTCTCCCGGGCCCGAGTCGAACTTGCCGGGATGGACGGGATCGAAACACATGATTGTTTCACGGCGAGTGAGTATCTCGCGATCGACCACATCGGTCTGACCGCACCCGGCGAGTCGTGGAAAGCCATCGAGAGTGGTGAAATCGCCATGGGCGGCAAGTTACCGATCAACCCCAGCGGCGGTCTGATCGGCGGTGGTCATCCGGTGGGTGCCAGTGGTGTCCGAATGCTTCTCGACGCGGCCCATCAGGTGACGGGAACGGCCGGCGGTTTCCAAGTCGAGGGTGCGAGCCGCTTTGCGACACTCAACTTCGGTGGAAGTACGGCCACCACCGTCAGTTTTGTCGTCGACGCAGTTTCCTGAAAGTGCAGCCCAGCCTTTCCCCATCAGTCGAAAAGAGAATTCCATGGACGTCGAAATCGTAGGCAAGTTGTTGTCCACCCTTCCCGCCGATGACGATCACCCGTATCGCACCGGCCCGTGGCAACCCCAGACCACCGAGTTCAAAGCGGACAACCTCGAAGTCGTCTTCGGTGAGGTTCCGAAAGACCTCGACGGTGTCTACCTGCGCAACACCGAGAATCCGCTCCATCCCTCGATGAAGGCGTATCACCCCTTCGACGGTGACGGCATGATTCACATCGTGGGCTTTCGTGACGGAGAGTCGTTCTACCGCAATCGATTCGTACGGACTGACGGGTTGGCGGCCGAGCAGGATGCCGGCGGCGCCTTGTGGGCCGGACTCGCCGAGTCTCCCAAACTCAGTCGCCCCGAGGGCGGCAAGGGTGCGCGCACCCGGATGAAGGACGCGTCCAGCACCGACGTCGTCGTTCACCGGGGGACTGCTCTCACCAGCTTCTACCAGTGCGGAGATCTGTATCGTCTCGATCCGATGTCGGCGGAGACACTCGGAAAGGAAAGCTGGAACGGCAAGTTCCCCTTCGAATGGGGTGTGTCCGCGCATCCGAAGGTGGACGACAAGACCGGAGAAATGCTGTTCTTCAACTACAGCAAGGAAGCGCCGTACATGCACTACGGCGTCGTGGACTCGGCCAACGAGTTGGTCCACTACGTCGACGTCCCGCTTCCCGGTCCGCGGTTGCCACACGACATGGCCTTCACGGAGAACTACGCGATCCTCAACGACTGCCCCTTGTTCTGGGATCCGGTTCTGCTGGAGAAGGGCGCGCACGTCGCGAATTTCCATCCCGATATCCCGCTGCGTCTCGGAGTCATCCCACGCCGCGGAAATACCTCTGACATCAAGTGGTTCGAAGCCGATTCGACCTATGTCCTGCACTTCGTGAACGCCTACGAAGAGGGCGACGAGATTGTTCTGGACGGTTTCTACCAGGGTGATCCGGAACCGTCGGACAACGGTATGGGTAATCAGTGGGAGCGCGCCTTCCGTTTCCTCGCTCTCGATCGTATGCAGACCCGGCTTCACCGCTGGCGTTTGAACCTGGTCACCGGAGCCACGCGTGAAGAGCAACTCAGTGACTCGATCACTGAATTCGGCATGATGAACGGCAATTTCGCGGGCGAGAAGTACCGATACGCCTATGCGGCTTCGGGTAAGCCGTCGTGGTTCCTGTTCGACGGCTTGGTCAAACACGACCTGCTGACGGGCAACGAGGAACGATTCTCCTTCGGTGACGGTGTGTACGGCAGCGAGACCTCGATGGCGCCGCGCGTGGGTGGTGCCGCCGAAGACGACGGCTATCTCATCACGTTGACCACTGACATGAACGAGGATGCGTCCTTCTGCCTGATCTTCGACGCTGCCCGCGTCGGAGACGGACCGTTGTGCAAACTTCGCCTTCCCGAACGAATTTCGAGTGGTACGCACTCGACGTGGGCGCCGGGCGCCGAGCTCCGACGCTGGCAGAGTACCGACACCGCCGCCGAAGCGGTCGGACTGTGACGGGCACGCACGACGCGGGCACGTGGGAGATCCTGCGACAGGTGGTGATCGGTGCACGAGACCTGGACAAGACCGGTCAACAACTACGTGAAGCGTTGAATCTGGCACCAGGATTCACAGATCCACTGCTCGAAGACATCGGTTTGGCCGACGAGACCTTGGCCGTCGGGCCGCAGGCATTTCTCGAGATCGTCGCACCGCTCGACGAGACGGTCTCGCTGGCGAGATGGATCCGCAAGGGCGGAGGGGAGGGCGGCTATGCACTCTCGATCCAGGTTTCGAACATCGAGCCCTATCTGGAACGTGCAGCTGCGGCCGATGTTCGGACGGTGGCAGATCTCGAGGCCTACGGTCACCGGATCGTCCAACTTCATCCCGGTGATCTCGGACTGCTCGTAGAACTCGACGAGATTCCCGACGCCGACGAGTGGTTCTGGGATGAGACGGAGAAGGAGGTTTCCCTCGATCCCTGGGTCGACGACATCCTCGGCGTCGACGTGTCCTCGCCCGATCCGGCCAGGACGGCGACGCTGTGGGCCGAAGTGTTCGGAAAGAAACCGGTCTCGGCGCAACCACTCTCGATCAGGCTGGGATCACGCGTCGTGTCGTTCGTTCCGGGGGAGCGGTCGATGCTCACTGCAATCGATCTGGCGGCGTCGAGCGGCGCGTCTGCCGTCGAGCCCGGGCTGAGTGTCGGCGGCGTGGAATTCCGGATTCACCCACGCTGAGCGTGCTTCACATCGAACGACAGAAATCGGGGCCGATCGCTCGAAGCGACCGGCCCCGAATTCGTGTCATGGACTCAAGCGAAGTCCTGTCGCAAACGAGTCTTGAGCAGCTTCCCGCTAGCGTTGCGTGGCAGCTCCTCGATGAACCGAACCGCACTGGGGCACTTGAAGTGAGCCAGTCGCTCGCGTGACCACTCGATGATCTCCGCTTCGGTTGCATCCGAATCAGCAGCTCGAACGACCACGGCAAGGGGAGTCTCACCCCACCGATCGGAGTGAACGCCGACTACCGCGACCTCGCGGATGCCGGGGTGCCCGGAGAGAACACTCTCCACCTCGGCCGGATAGACGTTCTCACCGCCGGAGACGATCATGTCCTTGAGGCGGTCGTGGAGGTAGAGATAGCCGTCCTCGTCGAACGATCCGCCGTCTCCGGTGCGAAGCCAGTCGCCGTCCAACATGGTGGCCGCAGTTGCTGCTTCGTTACGCCAGTAACGCTTCATGACGTGAGCGCCGCCGATGACGACCTCGCCGCGGGTACCGACCGGGACGTCTTCGAGCGTCACGGGATCGACGATGCGGATGGGCACTCCGAACATCGGCTGCCCGACGGACTTCAACCGATGCGCGGTCGACTCGTCGGTCGCCCGATGATCTTCCGGGGTCAGCATGGTGACGCCGCCGGTCGACTCGGTGAGTCCGTATGCCTGCAGGAAACTACACCCGAAGACCTCGGTCGCGTCTTGCAACAGGGGCAGTGGCATCGGCGCGGCTCCGTAGACCAGGAACTGCAGGGCACTCCAATCTGCCTCGCGCACAGCCGGAAGGGAGGTCAGGACGCTGATCACCGCGGGAACGGCGACCGCATGCGTGACTTTGTACTCCTGCATCAGCGCGACGAGTTCGAGAGGTCCGGCGATGGTTTCGAGCAGTAGAGCGCCACCGCCGAGCGTCGTGACCAGGGCGAGACCCAGTCCGGCCACATGGAAGAACGGAACCGGGCACATAGCCACGGAGTCGGTGTCGAGATCGAGCAGGTGATACATGGTGGCGAGGGCACGGCCGAGGTTGGCGCCGGTGAGTTCGATTCCCTTGGGGTGACCGGTGGTTCCCGACGAGTAGAAGATCAGCGCTGTGTCGTCGGGGCGGCGCGACGACCCCGGATCGTCGTCGCCGACACCGGAAAGCCAGTCGTTCCACGAGATCGAGTTTCCGACGCCATCCACCGTGACGACGGTACGGACGCTACCGACCGCCGCGGCGACGTCGGAGAGGCCCTCATCGCCTGCTCCGAGTACGACGACGGTCGGCTCGCTGTTGCTCAGGATGTAGTCGACCTCGCCCGGTGCCAGCCGATTGTTGACGGCCGTCAGGATCGAGCCCATCTTCGAAGATCCGTACAGGACGGAGAGGAAAGACGGTGCATTGGCCCCGATGTACGCCACCCGGTCGCCGGGTCGAACACCATCGCGCAGAAGTGCATTCGCGACACGATTTGTTTCGATGTCGAGTTCGCGGAAACTGGTACGCCCGTCATCGGAGATGACGGCGGTGCTCTCCGGACTGGCAATCGCCCGGCTGCGCAGCAAGTCTTCCAGATTCTGCACGGGGCGACCGTCGGGCAGGAGCGCGTTCACGGAAGGTTCACGGACGGCAGGTTCACGGGTGGCAGTCGAACCTACGGCCGTCGGCTGAGTTGTCATGCTGAATGCTCCAATCTGAAGGGGGCAAAGACAGGGGGTTCGAAAATGCCGGCGGGAGCAGCGAGTACATGCTCGACGGCGCGTAGTGCCGGGCCTGCAGTGATGAACTGACCGGCTGTCGTGCGACTGTTCGGATCTTGTGGTTCGACCAGGTTGACGGTCATCACGATCTCGGGTTTGCCGAAGAGGTGGACTTCCCATTGGTCCCGTCCCGCGTATTCGTCGCGATCAGGTTCCATGGTCCAGATGATGGCGAGGGTGAGGAACTGCTTTCCGTCGACTATTGCGTGCCAGCGCCATTCGGTGGTTCCGACGGTTCCCGCGGCGATGCGTCCGGCGGCGACGTCGAGATCCGTACGTGCCGGAACGACCCTGTGATCGGACACGACCTCGTCGTAGGTGACGCCCAGGCGCTCGCACATGAACGCGATGGTCTCGAGGTACAGCGACGCGTACAGCGAGGGCAACGGCCCGGTTCCGTCCAGTTCCTCCGGGGGCGAACCCATTCCCATGACGGTGAACGCGAAGTCGGGGTCAGGCATGCCGCGAGCGTCGAGCACCTCGTCGATCGTAATTCGGTCGAGTTCGATCGATGTTCCCGTCAGCGCCAACGCCAATCGCTCGCCGATGACACCTGGGCTCACGCCGACCCCGTAGAGCGTCGAATCGCCTTCCTTGCATGCTTGGGCGAACATGTGCTCGCGTTCGGTGCCGTGTGCGCGGGGGAAGTGCTGCCCGGCCGTCGTGATCACGTTGATCCCGGCGCGAAGCAGACGGCACAGATCGTCGTCGTGGCGTTCGTACGGAATCTGCAACCGCGGACTGTGGATGAGAACCTGTGGGCGCGAGCGGATGATCTCGTCCACGTCGCGTGTAGCGATCACCCCCGTCGGTGCTCGTCTGGCGATGTCACCGGCGTCTCGACCCGCCTTGGCGTCGCTGTACACGTAGAGGCCGACCAACTCGAGGTCGGGACGATCGATGATTCCGCGTAGCGCCGTCTTGCCGATGGCGCCGGTCGCCCACTGGGCAACACGAATCGGATCGCTCATGATCGGGTGGTCAGTTCGCCGGCGAAGAGGAGCTTGCCCAGTCCGCGTTCGTACCGAATCGGATCGCGGGCCAGGCGCGCACGCGCGTCGATTGCCATGAAATCGGTGTCGCACGTCCACTCGCCGCGTTGCATGGCGGCGAGTCCGGTTGCCGCGATGTCGAGAGGGTTTTCCTTGTGGCCCTGCACATGTGACGCCATGCGGGTGTCGACGCTGCCGACGATCAACGACGTGACGGTGATGCCGTGCGGTTCGAGTT
>NZ_CAURKP010000070.1:0-26662 GCF_963525155.1 uncultured Rhodococcus sp. | reverse complement strand
GCCCCAAGTGACACCGGGCGGGCCGCCCCAAGTGACACCGGGCGGACCGACCCAAGTAGCACAGGGCGGACCGCCCAGGACGGTGGACGATGATTCTCACGAAGCTGGTGCGAAGGCAATTGACGATCTTCGCGATCCTGGCGGTGATAGGCATGAGCGCAGCGGCTATCTCGTACCTGAGAGTTCCGACCATGCTCGGAATCGGGCGCTATTCGGTGACAGTCGAACTGCCGGACGCCGGTGGCCTGTATCGGAACGCGAACGTGACCTATCGCGGCGACACCATCGGTCAGGTCAGATCGGTGCGTCTATCTCCGGGAGTGGTACGCGCCGAATTATCTTTGGAGAGTGCGGTTCCCGTTCCCTCCAGCGGGCTCGCAGTAGCGGTGCGAAGTGTGTCGGCCATCGGCGAGCAATACGTCGACATGCAACCGAGAACCGCGGACGGACCCTTTCTGGCCGACGGAGACGTGATCGGCCCCGACGCTGTCACGATCCCGACCGAGATCGGACCGGTCCTCGATCAGGCGCAGGCGATGCTCGCATCGGTACCGCAGGACAAGTTGCGGTCGGTGATCGACGAGTCCGCGGCAGCATTCGGTGGCAGGGGAGAGGACCTGGCTCGTCTGCTGGATTCGACCACCTCGTTCGTCGATCAGATGTCTGCTGCCACAACCCCGGCCACGACGCTCGTACAGCAGTTGGATCCGCTCCTTCAGACACAGGTGGTGACGGGCGATCAGATTCGCCAGTGGGCGTCCAGTGTCGCTCAACTCAGTGGACAGTTGGAGGTCGCCGACGGGTCCGTGCGCAACATCCTCGAGACCGGACCGGGCTTCGCGACTGAAGCCGACCTGCTGTTTCAAGGCCTCAAACCCACTTTGCCTGTGCTGCTTGCCAATTTCACCAGCACCGCTCAGGTGGCTTTGACGTACAACGCCGGGTTGGAGCAGGTGCTCGTCATCTTGCCGCCACTGGTCGCGGCACAGGAAACCGTCGTACAACGCGGGCAGGTGGACGGCGCCGCGAACGTCAACTTCCACCTCCAAGCGCAGGACCCTGCGGCCTGCTCGACCGGCTACCTTCCGGCCGATCAGCGACGAGACCCGACCCAGATGAGTGTCCCGGACACCCCGGCCGACTTGTACTGCAAAGTTCCGCAGAACTCGGTCTTCGCAGTTCGTGGATCCCGGAACATTCCCTGTATGGAGGTACTGGGTAAACGAGCACCGAGCCCGGAGATCTGTCGGAGCCCAGATCCGTACGTCCCCTCGGGAACCAATGCGCCCGGCGAGTTGTACACGGGGCCAGACGGAGTCGACTATCAACATACGGAATTGGCTCCTGCTGCTTCCGATTCGGGGGAGGGTGAGCCGTGGCAACAGTTGCTGATGCCGACGAATCGCTGAGGGGCGAGGTGCTGGAGCCGGTCAGAGGGAAACGCGGTGTTCTCACTGCCCTGGCATGGATCGCACTCGCGGCTCTGAGCGTCGTTGTGGTCTTCGGTGCTCTGGCAGTTCGATCCGACCGGGCGCGCGAGACCCAGCGTCAAGAGTACGTCGACGGTGCGGTCGCAGGAGCCCTCGCTCTGATCGACGTTCACTCCGCCACAGTCGACGAGGATCTCGCGACGCTACAGGCGCTGAGTACGGGGGCCTTTGCCGACGAACTGAAGTCCGGCGAATCTGCGTTCGTCGCGTCCATCCGTGATTTTGCCGTCGATTCCGACGGGCGTGTCGACACCGCAGCCTTGGCATCGGAGTCCGGTACCTCGGGGGTGGTGCTGATCGCCGCCTCTGCTCAGGTCGCCAATTCAGCGGGAGAGTCTTCGGCTCGAACCTACCGTCTGCGCGTCGGTGTCGAGGACGTCGACGGGCGGGTACTGATGTCGAGTGTGGAGTTCGTGCCGTGAAGCGCATGGTCATAGCGCTTGCAGCGTTGGTCTTGATGGGAGTCGGCGGCACTGCGATCTGGAGTCACCACCGTTCGGGGGACGCTGAAACCGCACGTGCCGAGGTGATCGGTGTGGCGCCCACGCTCGTCGAGAAGCTCCTGAGCTACAACAGCGATACCGTCGACGACGATCTCGCACGAGCGGCCGAAGGCGCCGGCGGATCGTTTCAGGACAGTTTCACCGAATTCGGATCGAAAACAGTTGCCCCACAGTCGAAGGAGCAGGGAATCAGCACGAAAGCCCGAGTCGTCGATGTCGGTGTGCTCTCCGTTGCCGCGGACCGCGCGGAAGTGCTCGTGTTCGTCGATCAGATCACGACGAGTACCGCGCAACCGGCACCTGCGTCGACGTCGAGCCGAGTCGAGGTGACGCTCGATCGAGTCGAGGGAACATGGTTGGTGAGTGCCATGACTCCGGTCTAGTGGAGGTTGTCGCGACCCGCCATGATCAGCCTGGCAGTGACTTCGAGACGATCTGCGATCTGCGAATACGACTCGTACCCCATGCCTGCTCGGACAAGCGCTCCGGACCAGGAGATTTCGAGTGCTTCGAGTACGTCGGGATCGTACGACGGACCCAGTGCCTCGATGAGTCGCTCGCGGATGTTCTTGCCGATACGTCCGCGGAGGTGTTCGACGTCGGGATCGTTGCCCATCATCGCCGTGGTCACTGCCGCCGCCAGCTCCGGTTCGTCGGAGACGAGCAGTGCGACGCTGCGTAGGACCGAACAGACCTGCGCTTCCCGTTCCGCCTCCGGGGAGGGCTCGTGGGGTACCGCGTCGAGGCGACGCCAGAACAGTTCTGCCACAAGGTGACTCTTGGACGAGAAATAGGTGTATGCCGTGGCTGCGGCGACACCGGCTTCCGCTGCCACCATTCGCACAGTCAGATCGGCAAACCCTTTGTCGCGCAGGACCGTGATCGCTGCCGCGGTCAATCGATCGACGGTTTCGGCTTGCTGCTGTGTGAGCCGTCGACGAGTGGACTCGAACTTGGTCTTACCAGACATGTGTCCAGACACTACGGGATCAGACCCATGCGAGCAAAGTGTGCGCTATCACCGCCTGTTCTCGCTCCCGCTCGGTGTCATGTGTCGCTCCCGCTCGGTTTCATGTCTCGCTCCCGCTCGGTGGGAGAGAATTTCGAACCCCCGCAATCGGCTAAGCCCATGTGTTAGAACGATTTCTAGAACACGTTCGCAAATGCGCCCAGAATCGGAGAGGCTGATTATGACGAAGTGGGACGAGACGTGCGACGTACTCGCTGTGGGATCAGGCGGCGGACTCACCGGCGCGTACACGGCAGCCCGCGAAGGCCTCGACGTCATTGCGATCGAAGCAACCGACAAGTACGGCGGAACAACGGCGTACTCGGGCGGCGGCGGAATGTGGTTCCCGTGCAACGCCGTTCTTCATCGGGGCGGGGACGACGACACCATCGAGGATGCGCTGGAGTACTACCGATCAGTGGTGGGTGATCGTACGCCCGCCGACGTTCAGGAAGCCTACGTTCGAGGTGGCGCCGGGTTGATCGACTACCTCGAAGAGGACTCGAACTTCGAGTTCCAGATACTGCCGTGGCCCGACTACTTCGGTGAAGAGCCCAAGGCTCGAGCGAGCGGACGGCACATTGTTCCCAAGCCGATGAACGCGAACAAGCTGGGTGCGCTTCGTGATTCGCTTCGTCCGCCGCTGGCGACGGAACGGCTGGGGGAGGAGTTGCCGAAGTACCTCGTCGGCGGCCAGTCGTTGATCGGTCGATTCCTGTTGGCTCTTGCGGAACTCCCGAACGCCACCATGCACCTGAAGACCACTCTCGAGGAACTGGTTGTCGAGGACGGAGTGGTGGTCGGAGCCGTCGTCGACCGAGATGGTCGGCGTCGAACCATTCAGGCACGCAGAGGAGTGATCCTCGCCGCCGGTGGATTCGAGCAGAACGAGACCTTGCGGGCCGAATTCGGTGTCCCCGGATCCGCTCTCGACACGATGGGTTGCCCCGGCAACCTCGGGAAGGCACACCAGGCGGCCATCGCCGCGGGCGCCGACACCGACCTCATGGGAGAGGCCTGGTGGTCGCCGGGACTGACCCATCCGGATGGCCGCTCCGCGTTTGCGCTGTGGTTCACCGGCGGAATCTTCGTGGACGACGACGGTCGCCGATTCGTCAACGAATCAGCGCCGTACGACCGCTTGGGTCGCGCCGTCATCGAACACATGCGGGCAGGGAAAGTAACCACGCCGTACTGGATGATCTACGACAACAGAGAAGGCGCAGTGCCGCCGGTGAAGGCGCCCAACGTACCCATGGCACAGACGGAGCAGTATGTGGATGCGGGGTTGTGGAAGAGTGCACAGACACTCGAAGACCTCGCTGCCCAGATCGATGTTCCCGCAGCGGAACTGGTGGAGACCGTGAAGCGATTCAACGCGTTTGCGGCGACTGGCGTCGACACGGACTTCGGTCGAGGAGACACTGCGTACGACCGCGCCTTCTCCGAGGGGGCTTCGCCGCTCGTACCGATCGCTCAAGGGCCGTTTCACGCTGCCGCTTTCGGCATCTCCGACCTCGGGACCAAAGGTGGTCTACGGACCGACGCGACCGGGAGGGTGCTCAAAGCCGACGGTACGGCGATTGCCGGGTTGTACGCGGCGGGGAACACGATGGCAGCGGCCAGCGGGACTACGTACCCCGGCGGTGGAAACCCGATCGGAGCGAGCATGCTGTTCAGTCACTCGGCTGCACTCGACCTCGCGAAGCTGCCGTCTTGATCATCAATAGGCTCGTCTCGGGAATGTGGTCAGGCCTTGCCGAGTCCGGCGGCGATTCCCTTGTCCAGTTGGGTGAGCATTGCTGTACCCAACGACGAAAGCTGGGCGACCTGGCGATCGTCGAGGCCCTCGAAGAGGAGACCTTGAACTGAGGCGACGTGCGGCGGCGCGGCCGCGACCACCTTTGCCATTCCCTCGTCGGTGAGCACTGCGTTGGAGCCGCGGCTGCCACGAATGACTTCCCGTTTCACCCAGCCGGCCTTCTCCATCTTCGTGATCACGTGCGAGAGGCGGGACAGGGACGCGTTCGCGCGCTGGGCCAGTACCGACAACTGGAGCTTGTGGTCGGGGGCGTCCGAGAGTGCCGCGAGTACGAAGTATTCGAAGTGTGTGAGTGCCGAATCGCGTTGTAGTTGAGTGTCGAGTGCGGCAGGCAACCGTGTCACGAGAGCGATCAGTGTCAGCCATGCTTCTTGCTGCTCGGCTGTGAGCCACTTCGTCTGAGACTGCGCGTCGGGCTGCGCGGTCGGTTCACTCATCGGTGACTTCTCCTTCGGGTCGAGCATTCTTCGTGCACGGAGCGTGCTTGTGTACAGCGTCTCAGACGCATGTCCAGAAGAATCCTGCGGGGAATAGTTGCGGGACGCAAGTGTTGAGTTCTATATTAGGTTGAACCTTCAACTTACGACGAATGTCTATCCCGAGGAGTCCGTATGTCCACCACAACCATGCCTGCGCTGTATCTCAGCCACGGTGCTCCGCCGCTGGTGGACAGCGCGTTGTGGGTTGACCAGTTGGGGGCGTGGGCCGGCGATCTTCCGCGGCCGACGGCAATCCTCGTCGTATCGGCGCACTGGGAATCAGCACCGCTGACGATCGGATCGACGACCACGGGCACCCCGCTCATCTACGACTTCGGTGGTTTTCCCGAGAGGTTCTACCGCGCGAAGTACAACTCTCCCGGCGCTCCGGAACTCGCCGCCCAGGTTGCCGCGTTGATGCCGGACAACGAACGCGTGGTTCAGCAGCCGAATCGAGGCCTGGATCACGGTGCCTACGTGCCGCTCACGGTGATGTACCCGGACGCAGACATTCCGGTACTGCAAATTTCGCTGCCAACCCTCGATCCCGAGCGTTTGCTCCATCTCGGACAGCGCCTACGGCCACTCCGTGAGCAAGGTGTACTGATCGTGGGATCCGGATTCACCACGCACGGGCTACCGTTCCTGCGCGATCCGTCACCGGAGGCGCAGGCCCCGGGATGGTCGGCGGAATTCGACGCGTGGGCAGGGGAGAGGTTCGCTGCCGGTGACGTCGATTCCTTGATCGACTTCCGCGCTCAAGCTCCCGGGATGCCGTACGCGCATCCGACCATCGAGCACTTCGCCCCGTTGTTCGTCACGCTCGGTGCGTCGTCCGATCCGGAACAGGTGCCCACCCAGGTGATCGACGGATTCTGGATGGGGCTTGCGAAGCGCTCGATTCAGGTCGCATAGAGGGTTTAGATCGCGCAGAGAATCAGGTGCCCAGGCACGTCAGCTTCGATTGCGAAGGAACTCGAGCGCCTGGTCTCCGTGGGTGTTGGCGCGTAGTTCACTCGAGATGACTTTGAGGACGGTGCGGTCGGTGTCGATCACGAAGGTCGAGCGTTTGACCGGAGCCAACTTGCCCAGGAGTCCGCGCTTGACGCCGAACTGTTCGGCTACCTTGCCCTCGGTGTCGGCGAGTAGGGGGTAGTCGAAGGATTGTGCGGTGGCAAAGGTGGACTGAGCTTCGACCGTATCGGTGCTGATACCCGCCCGCGAAGCGCCCGCCGCGGCGAATTCGCTGCCCAGGTCACGGAAGTGGCACGCCTCGGCGGTGCACACCGGCGTCGAGGCTGCCGGGTAGAAGAAGAGGACCAAGGGGCCGTTCTCGAGCAGGCTCGTCAGCGAGCGCGGAGTTCCGTCCTGGTCGGGCAGCGAGAAATCGGGGGCGAGTTGGCCTGGTTTCATTCGGCCGAGGTTACCCGCGCACGACGACCGTGTGGGGGAGCCTGGGATGATGGAGGCATGCACGGCGAGCCCACCTCCATGTCCGCACGGTCGTCCGACACCGCGATCGTCGGTGACGCGTCCGATTCCACCACCACCCGGGAGCAGTTCCGTGCCCTCGCAGCTGAGCACCGGGTCGTTCCGGTCACTCGGAAAGTGTTGGCGGACTCCGAAACTCCGCTCTCGGCATACGAGAAGTTGGCCGGCAATCGTCCAGGCACCTTCTTGCTCGAGTCGGCCGAGAACGGTCGTTCGTGGTCGCGGTGGTCGTTCATCGGCGTCGGAAGTCCGGCTGCACTGACCGTCGTGGACGGAGAGGCGGCCTGGTACGGCAACGTTCCGGCCGGTGCTCCGGCCGGCGGCGACCCGATCGACGCGCTCGGCGCCACCCTCGAGCTGCTTCGTTCGGAGCGGCTGCCCGACCTGCCACCGCTGACCGGCGGAATGGTCGGATTCCTCGGCTACGACGCGGTGCGGCGCCTCGAGAGATTGGGTGACTCCGCGGTCGACGACCTGCAGATCCCCGAGATGGTCATGCTGCTTGCCGCCGACATCGCCGCAGTCGATCACCACGAAGGGGCGATCACCCTCATCGCCAATGCCGTCAACTGGGACGGCACGGACGAGCGCGTCGACACGGCGTACGACGACGCAGTCGCCAGGTTGGACGCGATGACTCGTGCTCTCGCGGCGCCGGCGAAATCGACGGTGTCGACATTTTCGAAAGCGACTCCGAACTACCGTCGTCAGCGCACCACCGAGAGCTTCGGTGTCGATGTCGAAAAGTTGATCGGCGACATCGAAGCGGGCGAGGCATTCCAGGTAGTTCTCTCGCAGCGATTCGAGATCGATTGCACTGCAGCACCGATCGACGTGTACCGGATGCTGCGAGCGTCGAACCCCAGCCCGTACATGTATCTGCTCAACGTGCCGAACGGTGATGGAGAGACGGCGTTTTCGATCGTCGGTTCGAGCCCTGAGGCACTGGTAACCGTCGCCGAGGGCGTCGCGACAACACACCCGATCGCTGGAACCAGATGGCGCGGTGCCACAGAGGAGGACGACATCCTGCTCGAGAAGGACCTCCTCGCCGACGAGAAGGAAAACTCCGAGCACCTCATGCTCGTCGATCTGGGGCGAAACGATCTGGGTCGTGTCTGTCGCCCGGGCACGGTGAAGGTGCACGACTACCGGCACATCGAGCGGTACAGCCACGTGATGCATCTCGTATCGACGGTCACCGGACATCTGGCCGAGGGAAAGCACGCTCTCGACGCCGTCACCGCATGCTTCCCCGCTGGAACCCTCTCGGGGGCGCCCAAGGTCCGTGCGATGCAGCTGATCGAAGAACTGGAACCGACCAGGCGCGGTATCTACGGCGGCATCGTCGGCTACCTCGACTTCGCCGGCGACGCCGACACCGCGATCGCGATCCGAACGGCATTGATCAAGGACGGGATCGGATACGTCCAGGCGGGCGCCGGCGTCGTCGCCGACTCGGATCCGGTCTACGAGGACACCGAGGCCCGCAACAAGGCGATGGCAGTGCTGAGCGCGATTGCGTCGGCGCACACCCTGCGCACCATCGGAGGTGACGATCAGTGAGTGAGAACGAGTCGAGTGCAGCGGAGCCTACAAGCGCGTCTCGTGGCACCGCCGTGCCGAGAACGCTTCTGCTGGCGTTGTCGGCAGCAGCTCTGTGGGGCAGCTCACGAATGACGTGGGTTCATCTGACCTCGAGCGACGGCAAGACGCTGGAGAGGACGACGGATCTCGACGGCAGCACCTGGGCGGCGGCGATGACTCCGCTCGCGCTCGCGCTTCTGGCGGCGATCGCGGCGTCGTTTGCGGTGCGAGGTTGGGCACTTCGGGTAGTCGGACTGTTGGTTGCCCTCGTCGCCGTCGCGGTAGCGGTTCCGGCAGTGCAGTTGTTGGTGTCCGGAGCCTCTGCGGACCGAGCGGTGGACTTGGCCGAGTTGTCCGGTCACCCGGAAGATCTCTCGACGACTGTTTCGGTACTGCCTGCCTTGCTTGCGTTGCTCGGAGCGGTGGCGGCGCTCGGCGCGGCAGTACTTCTGATGCGCAAACCTCCAGTGCGAGGCGGGTTGTCGTCGAAATACGACAACCCTGCCGCGCGCCGCGAGGCCGCAGCAAAGCTCGGTCAGGGAGACAAACCTGCATCGGACGAGCCTGTGACACAACGGATGTTGTGGGATGCGCTCGACGCCGGAGAGGACCCGACAGCGACTGACGGGGACGACGGAGTTGGGGGAGACAACGGCGCGAAACCGGGGTCGTCCCACTGAGTAAGACTGAACCCTCACCTGCGTGGGTACCCCGACGGAGTAGCAAAATTTCGTCCCACTAGGCTGAGACCACCCTGATGACGTCTCTCACATCGGGCTCTTGCCCAGAAAGGATTCGGGCCACGATGACCGTACTCGACTCGATTCTCGACGGGGTGCGCGCTGATGTCGCCGCCCGCGAAGCCGTACTCGACTTCGCTGCAGTCAAGGCTGCTGCGGCCGCTGCACCGCCTGCACTCGATGCTGCAGCAGCACTTCTGGAATCGAGCATCGGCGTCATCGCCGAGGTCAAGCGAGCGAGCCCCTCAAAGGGTGCGCTGGCCGACATTGCCGATCCCGCAGAGCTTGCCGCGGCTTACCAAGCCGGTGGCGCACGCATCATCAGTGTTCTCACCGAAGAGCGCCGTTTTCACGGCTCGTTGGCCGACCTCGACGCAGTCCGTAAAGCGGTCACCATTCCGGTGCTCCGCAAGGACTTCATCGTGGGGCCGTACCAGATTCACGAGGCTCGCGCTCACGGCGCCGACGTCATCTTGCTGATCGTCGCGGCACTCGAGCAGCAGGCGCTCGCCTCGTTGATCGATCGCACCGAATCTCTGGGAATGACTGCCCTCGTCGAGGTGCACACGGAGGAAGAAGCCAACCGCGCGCTCGAAGCCGGCGCCAAGGTGATCGGTGTGAACGCCCGCAATCTCAAGACTCTCGAGGTAGACAAGAACACCTTCGGTCGCATCGCTCCCGGTCTTCCGACCGAGACGATCAAGATTGCCGAGTCCGGTGTTCGCGGAACTGCCGATCTGTTGGCGTACGCCGGGGCGGGCGCCGACGCAGTGCTCGTCGGTGAAGGCCTCGTGACCAGCGGCGATCCTCGCAAGGCCGTCGCAGATCTGGTCAATGCAGGTGCGCACCCGTCCTGCCCCAAACCGTCTCGATAAATCGCTGCACCCGCCCGGCGTGCTTTGATGCACCCGGGCGGTGACCAGCGACACCGTTGGGGCAGACTGGTGGGGTGACTTCACGTACTCAGGAACCAGGCTCCGGTGCAATATTCAAGGGCGGCAATCTGCCGCCGGCCAGCGCGGGACTCACCGAGCGCTCCCACGATCCCGATGCCGGAGGCCATTTCGGCGTCTACGGCGGACGGCATGTGCCGGAAGCCCTCATGGCGGTTATCGAGGAAGTCACTGCGGAGTACGAAAAGGCTCGAGCGGACGACACGTTCTTGAACGAACTCGATCGCTTGCAGCGCGATTACACCGGGCGCCCGTCGCCGATTTTCGAGGCAACGCGAATGAGCGAGTTCGCCGGCGGTGCGCGCATCCTTCTCAAGCGTGAAGATCTGAACCACACCGGTTCTCACAAGATCAACAACGTTCTCGGTCAGGTTCTGCTGGCAAAGCGTATGGGCAAGACCCGCATCATCGCCGAGACCGGAGCGGGCCAGCACGGTGTGGCATCGGCCACCGCCTGTGCACTGCTCGGTCTCGAGTGCGTCATCTACATGGGTGCTGTCGACACCGAACGGCAAGCACTGAACGTCGCGCGCATGCGACTTCTCGGCGCGGAGGTCGTCTCGGTCGAGACCGGTTCGCGCACGCTCAAGGACGCGATCAACGAAGCCTTGCGCGACTGGGTTTCCCACGCGGACAACACCTATTACTGCTTCGGTACCGCGGCAGGCCCGCACCCGTTCCCCACCATCGTTCGCGACTTCCAGCGAGTGGTCGGCCTCGAAACACGCGTCCAGGTTCAGGCACTGACCGGCCGCCTGCCCGATGCGGTCACAGCCTGCGTCGGAGGCGGCTCCAACGCAATCGGAATCTTCCACCCGTTCATCGACGATCTGTCGGTACGGCTGGTTGGCTACGAAGCAGCCGGCGACGGTGTCGAAACCGGAAGGCATGCAGCAACGTTCGCCGGCGGTACCCCTGGTGCATTCCAGGGTGCCTACTCCTACCTGCTCCAGGACGAAGACGGTCAGACCATCGAATCGCACTCGATCTCTGCTGGTCTGGACTACCCGGGCGTCGGACCCGAGCACGCTTACCTGAGCGATATCGGGCGCGCGACCTACGAACCCGTCACCGACAGTGAAGCCATGGATGCGCTGCTGCTGCTCTCGCGCCGCGAGGGCATCATCCCGGCCATCGAATCGGCCCACGCCGTCGCCGGCGCACTCCGACTGGGCAAAGAACTCGGTGAGGGCGCGATCATCGTCGTCAATCTCTCCGGTCGCGGTGACAAGGACATGGACACCGCCGCAAGCTGGTTCGGTCTTTTCGACGGCGCCTCAGGTCAGGCAGCCGCTCCGGATGATGCAGCAGACGAGAACGACAACACGGAAGGCTCGGACAAGTGAGCGAACGACCATCACGCCTCGCACCCACCTTTGCCGCGTGCAAGGCTGACAAACGTGCCGCCCTCGTCGGTTACCTGCCTGCCGGTTATCCGACCGTTCCCGAATCGATCGACGTGTTCAAGGCGATGGTCGACGGTGGCTGCGACATCATCGAAGTCGGTGTCGCGTATTCCGATCCGGTCATGGACGGTCCGACCATCCAGCGTGCAGCCGAAACCGCACTCACCAACGGCGTTCGCCTTCGCGACATCTTCACCGTGATCGAGCAGATCAGTTCGGTCGGCGGCAAGGCCGTCGTGATGACCTACTGGAACCCGGTACTGCAGTACGGCGTCGACAAGTTCGCACGAGACCTCGCTTCCGCCGGCGGGCTCGGACTGATCACCCCCAACCTCATTCCGGAAGAAGCCGGCGCCTGGATGGAAGCATCCGAGGAGCACCACCTCGACCGGATCTTCCTTGTCGCTCCGTCCTCGACGGAAGAACGACTCGCGATGACACTCGATGCGAGTAGTGGATTCATCTACGCGGCCTCGACGATGGGTGTCACCGGCGCTCGCGACGCCGTGTCTTCGATGGCTCCGGAACTGACCGCACGGATCCGCGCGCATTCCGACATTCCTGTCGGCGTCGGATTGGGAGTTCGCTCCGGCGCACAGGCTGCCGAAATCGCGGCATACGCCGATGCCGTCATCGTCGGCTCGGCTCTGGTCTCCGCGGTCGAGAACGGCCTGGGAGCGGTTCGCTCGCTCACCGAAGAACTCGCCGAGGGCGTCCGCTCGGCTACCGTGGCGTCGTGACCTCAACTGTGGACCTGCTGGCCTATATCCCCAGCCCGCCCCAAGGCGTCTGGTACGTCGGACCGGTGGCGCTTCGCGCCTACGCGCTCTTCATCATCCTCGGCATCATCGTCGCGATCGTGTGGGGAGATCGTCGTTGGGTCGCCCGCGGCGGCGAGAAGGGGACCGTTCTCGACATCGCGATCTGGGCCGTTCCCTTCGGTCTGATCGGTGGCAGGCTCTACCACGTTTTGACCGACTGGCCCGCTTATTTCGGCGAGAACGGTCAGCCACTCGACGCACTCAAGGTGTGGCAGGGAGGCCTCGGAATCTGGGGAGCAGTGTTCCTCGGCGGCATCGGTGCGTGGATCGGCTGCCGTCGACGCGGCATTCCGGTGTCCGCGCTCGGTGATGCGATTGCGCCCGGAATCTTGCTCGCGCAGGCCATCGGTCGTATCGGCAACTACTTCAACCAGGAGTTGTACGGTCGCGAGACCACCGTCCCGTGGGGCCTCGAGATCTTCGAGCGTGTGAACTCTTCCGGCCAGCTCGATCAACTGGCAGGTGTCTCCAACGGAGAAGTCATTCGGGTCGTTCACCCGACTTTCCTCTACGAAGCTGTGTGGAACGTCCTGATCGTGATCCTGCTGGTCCTCGTCGACCGCCGATTCAAGATCGGCCACGGACGCCTGTTTGCTCTGTACGTCGCGGGCTATTGCCTGGGCCGGTTCGTCGTCGAACTGATGCGCGACGATTTCGCCTACGAGATCGCCGGCATTCGAGTCAACACATTCACTTCGGGGATCGTGTTCTTCGCCGCACTGGCCTACTTCTTCCTGGCGAAGAAGGGGCGTGAGGATCCGGCTGATTTGAAGTCGAAGGACTACGTCGCTGCGGTAGCTGCCGGCGAAGCAGGAGTCGCGGCGCCAGTTACCGAAACTGATTCGGCGAAGGCCGACGCGAAAGGCGCCGACGCTGAAGATTCTGAATCCGATGCTGCTGAATCCGCTTCCAGTGAGGCAAGCGACTCCACGGCAGCGTCGGATGAGTCGTCGGACGCGGTGAAGCTGTCGAAGAAAGACAAGCCGTGACAGGTCCCTATTCGCAGGGGGGATTCCCCGAGGATCAGGGACCGGTCTACGGCGCGCCCAATCCGTACGGATATCAGCAGCCATTGCCGCCTCCATCGATGTACGGGTTCGGAGATCCCTACGCCCCGTACGGTCGGCACCCGGTAACCGGGGAACCGTATTCCGACAAGTCGAAGGCCACCGCTGGACTGTTGCAGATCTTGCTGGGCTTCTTCGGAATCTGTGGAGTCGGGCGCCTCTATATCGGAAGTGTCGGCATCGGATTGTGCCAACTGCTCGGCATGTTCTTCGCGCTGTTCATGTCGGCGTTCCTCATCGGAATTCCATTTGCGATCGGAATCTGGATCTGGGCGTTCATCGACGGCATCGTGATACTTTCGGGCAATGCGCGGGACGGTGCTCGCCGGCCATTGCGAGGATGAGTCGCGAGCGCGAACCGAGGAAACATGTGTGGGGGACTGGCCTCGAGAAGGTCGAACCTTCTCGAAGTCCGATAACAAAAGCTATTACGTACCGTCGTCGAATCGAAGGAAAGTACGTTGCCTAACTTGAACAAGAATCCGGAACCTTCCGAGTCGGGGGACTCGTCTGGATCACAGCCGCCGGTTCCACCGCAGTTCGGGTCGCCGTTCGACTACGACGCGACGGCGGATGCGTCGTTGACGGAAACCTCGGCACCCACCGAAAAGACGCCGTCGACGGAGACCACCGGCACCGGTCCAGGCTGGGACACTTATTCGGGAGTCGGAAACGGTCCGGGGTGGGGAAACCACCCCATCTACCCGCCGCCGACCGGAACCGAATCGACCACAGCGTTTCCCGCTGCCGATTCTGATTCCACCCCGAATCAGCCCACAGCGCCGTACACGTCGCAGGAAAGCTACGCCGCTCAGAACTATCCGGCGACCGATTATCCGGCGCCGGACTACTCGAGGCCGACCCAAACCCCGACGGACGGTCCCGTCTACGGTGCACCGGCAGATCAGACTCCGAATCCCTACGCGGCTCCGCCGCAGGGATACCCCCAGCCGGGATACTCACAGCCGGGTTACGGTCAGCCTCAGGGGTACCCACAAGCTCCGGGTTATCCTCAGCCTGGCTACGGCCTGGTCGACCCGTCCGCACCATACGGACGTGACCCGATGACCGGTGAACCGTACTCGGACAAGTCGAAGACGACTGCCGGATTGCTGGGCATTCTGCTCGGCGGATTCGGTGCAGGACGTTTTTATCTCAACCAGCCCGGCATGGCTGTCGCACAGATCGCGGTCACTTGGTTGACGTGTGGAATCGGTGGCATCTGGCCGCTCATCGACGGAATCATGATGTTGACCGGCAGTGTGCGCGATCAGTACAACCGCCCTTTGCGTAGCTGATCGAAACGACCGTCGGCAAGTGTGACCCCCTGATGCCTCGTTGTCAGGGGGTCACCGTTTTGCTCTCGCGACCTGCGGTTATGGGCTGATAAACTAGCGCTCGTCGGCTGCATGTCCGCGTGGAGGTCGCCGAGTGCCGTTTTCTCGAATACCTGAACCTCGAGGCCTGTACGACCCCGATCAGGAAACCGATTCGTGTGGTGTAGCCGTGGTAGCAGACACCTCTGGACGCCACCTGCATTCCGTTGTCGACGATGCGCTCGCGGTCCTGGGCAATCTCTCCCATCGCGGCGCAGTTGGGCGCGAATCCAACAGCGGAGACGGCGCGGGCATTCTGATTCAGCTGCCGACGGAGTTCTTCGACGCGGTGACCGAGTTCGAGCTTCCACCACCCAACGCGATGGGTGAGAACACCTACGCGGCCGGAAACTGCTTTCTCCCGGTGGATCAGGAAGCACGTCGGCGCGCGGTAGTTCGGATACACCGGTACGCAGCGGCAGAAGGACTGCAGATTATCGGGTGGCGAGAGGTGCCGGTCGACCGAGACTGCGTCGGAACCGTTGCCGCGCAGTGCGCTCCGTACATCAGTCAGTGTTTTGTGACGTGCGCCGAGTCACGAGATCGTAGTGTGGGCGGAATTGCCTTGGACCGACGAGTCTTTGCCCTCAGGAGACAAGCCGAGCGGATTCACTGTGCCGACACTGCAGTGTATTTCCCCTCGTTGTCCGCCCGAACCATCGTGTACAAGGGCATGCTGACGCCGACGCAGTTACCCGGTTACTTCACCGACCTACGCGACGACCGAATGCGAACTGCGTTGGCAGTAGTGCACAGTCGATACTCCACGAACACATTTCCGTCGTGGCCACTCGCTCAACCGTATCGCTGCATCGCCCACAACGGCGAGATCAATACGATTGTGGGAAACAGGAATTGGATGCGCGCTCGCGAGCCGATGCTGCGGAGCACACTTTTAGGTGGGGACATCGATCGCCTGTTTCCGATCTGCACCCCGGGAGGATCCGACTCTTCGTCGTTCGACGAAGTACTGGAGCTTTTGACGCTCGGGGGCCGCAGTGTGCAACACGCCATCGCGATGATGATTCCCGGAGCCTGGGAGAACGATTCTTCGATGCCCGACGAGATAAAGGCCTTCTACCAATTTCACGGTTGTCTGATGGAACCGTGGGACGGTCCGGCGTCCGTGACGTTCAGCGACGGCATTGTTGTCGGGGCCGTGTTGGATCGCAACGGTCTTCGCCCAGGGCGATGGTGGCGGATGAAGAACGACCGTATCGTGTTGGCCAGTGAGAGCGGTGTGTTCGACGCTCCCACGTCCGAGGTGTTGGAGAAGGGGCGCCTCGAACCGGGACGCATGTTTCTCGTGGACACCGCTCGCCATCGGATCGTTTCCGATGCGGAGATCAAGTCCGAACTCGCGAGCACAGCCCCCTACCGGGACTGGGTCGACGGGGGATTGGTCGACCTCGAGGAAATCCCCGAGACTGCGCCTGCCCGAGGCGATCCGGCTCCGCTGTTGCAACGGCAGTTGCTCTTCGGATACCACGCCGAGGACCTGCGGGACATTATTGTCCCGATGGCAAGCTCAGGATCGGAGCCGTTGGGATCGATGGGTGTCGACACGCCTCTCGCCGTTCTTTCGGATCGGCCGAAGCTGTTGTACGACTACTTTATTCAGCTCTTTGCTCAGGTGACCAACCCGCCTTTGGACGCGATTCGCGAGGAAGTCGTCACAACGCTTGGTGTCACCCTCGGCGCTGAGCAGAACTTGTTCGAAGCGTCGGCGCTGTCGTGCCGAAGGATTGTTCTCGATAAACCGGTGATCGGACCGGTGAAGATGGCGAAGGTCGCCGAACTGTGCGGCGCAAGAACTCCGAGAAGCGCTGTCCTACGGGGAGGTTTCGATCCGAGAGGCAGTCTCGCCGAAGGCGTCGAGAGGCTTCGTGAGTCCGCCCGAACAGCCGCCGCAGCCGGTATCGAGATTCTGGTGATCTCCGACCGTGGATCAGGCCCTGAGCAGGCTCCCATTCCGTCATTGCTCGCAGTATCAGCCGTGCACCACGATCTGGTTCGTCATGGCCTGCGGACCAAGGTTTCCCTCGTCGTCGAGTCGGGTGACGCGCGCGAAGTTCATCACATCGCGCTGCTGATCGGCTACGGTGCGGCGGCTGTCCACCCGTATCTTGCTCTCGAATCGGTAGAAGCACTCAGCGAGCAAGACGAACTTCCCGGGATAAATTCGGAAAAGGCATCGGACAACTATCTGAGAGCGGCAAATTCCGGCGTGCGCAAAGTGATGTCGAAGATGGGAATCGCTACGGTTCACTCCTACACGGGCGCACAGGTATTCGAGGCCGTGGGCTTGGGTCGAGAGTTGGTCGACGAATACTTCTGCAACACACGGAGCCGGATCGGCGGGATCGGTATCACCGAAGTCGCGCGAGAAGTTCTGATGCGTCACGCGGCTGCGTTCTCGTCGTCCGCAGTGCAGCATCGTCAGTTCGACAATCGTCAGTTGACCGACAGCGGACAATACCGGTATCGCCGCGGTGGTGAATTGCATGTGTTCACACCCGAGTCCGTGTTCTTCCTTCAGCATGCGACCCGGACGGGGCGAAGTGAGATGTTTCGTCGCTACAGCGATGAAGTCGATCGACTGAGCGCGCAGGGCGGAACACTTCGGGGATTGATTCGATTTCGGTGTGAGGTTCGTCCGCCGATTCCGCTCGATCAGGTCGAACCCGTCGAGTTGATTCTCGCTCGATTCAACACCGGTGCGATGAGCTACGGTTCCCTCTCTGCGGAGGCGCACGAGACGATGGCGGTTGCGATGAATGCTCTCGGCGGGCGTTCCAACACCGGTGAGGGCGGAGAGTCGCCGGAGCGGTTGCGTGACGACAAGCGTCGAAGCGCAGTCAAGCAGGTCGCGAGTGGGCGCTTCGGGGTGACCAGCGATTACCTGGTCAATGCCACCGACATTCAGATCAAGATGGCCCAAGGTGCCAAGCCCGGTGAAGGAGGGCAGCTTCCGGGGTCCAAGGTGTACCCGTGGATCGCGGAAACCCGGTACTCGACACCTGGAGTCGGGCTCATTTCCCCGCCCCCGCACCACGACATCTATTCGATCGAGGATCTCGCCCAATTGATCTACGACCTCAAATGCGCGAACGATCGCGCGCGGATACACGTGAAGTTGGTCAGCGCAGCCGGAGTCGGGACTGTTGCGGCAGGTGTGGCCAAAGCGCACGCCGACGTGGTGCTGATCTCCGGTCACGACGGCGGGACGGGTGCTGCGGCACTCTCGTCCATCCACCACGCGGGTACGCCGTGGGAGATCGGGCTGGCCGAAACTCAGCAGACCCTGGTGCTCAACGGGTTACGCGATCGGATCGTCGTCCAGTGTGACGGGGGTTTGCGCACGGCGCGGGACGTCGTCGTCGCCGCGTTGCTGGGAGCGCAGGAGTACGGGTTTTCCACGGCGCCACTCATCGCGGCCGGGTGCGTCATGATGCGGGTATGTCACCTCGACACCTGCCCTGTCGGAGTAGCGACGCAGAATCCCGAACTGCGCGAGCGATTCACCGGCCGACCCGAGTACGTCGAGAACTTCTTTCGCTTCATCGCCGACGACGTACGACGGCTGTTGGCAGAACTGGGGTTTCGAAGTATCGACGATGCTCTGGGGCACGCAGACGTATTGGAAATGTCTCCGGCGGTGGCACATTGGAAGAGTCGCACGTTGGACCTCTCACCACTCTTCGACGTTCCGGCCGCGCCGGCCGGCGCGGCCTACCAACCGTATGTACCTGTTTCGAGCGAACTCGAACGCACCCTGATCAAGTTGGCTGCGAACTCCCTCGAGGACGCTCGACCCGTGCATATCGAACTGCCAGTACACAATACGGATCGAGCGGTGGGAACGAGGCTGGGCGCTGAGGTGACCAGACGCTACGGCGCCGTCGGGCTACCTCAAGGCACCATCGACGTCGTGCTCCGTGGAACGGCAGGCCAGTCACTCGGTGCGTTCCTGCCACCGGGCATCTCGCTGGTCGTCGTCGGCGATGCAAACGATTACGTGGGAAAGGGGCTCTCGGGTGGACGAATCGCGCTTCGGCCGAGTGAGGACGCACCCTTCGTGGCCGAGGAGCAGGTGATTGCCGGCAATACGCTGCTGTACGGCGCTACGAGCGGTGCGCTCTATGCCCGGGGGCGTGTCGGGGAACGATTCGCGGTGCGCAACTCGGGTGCGGTCGCTGTGGTGGAAGGCGTCGGCGACCATGCGTGCGAGTACATGACCGGGGGTCGCATCGTCATCATCGGCCCAACCGGTAGGAACCTTGCTGCGGGAATGTCCGGCGGACTTGCCTTCGTACTCGACGTGAAGGCAGAAAAGGTCAACCGCGACATGGTCGTTCTGGAGCAGCCCTCGGCGGAAGACTGTCGTCAGCTGGTCGACATTCTCGGCGCGCATTTGGCCGCTACCGGTTCGCCGGTGGCGGCGAAACTACTCGACGACTGGGGTGGACAGAGTCCGAGATTCACCAAAGTCTTGCCTGTCGATTATCAGAAGGTCGTGGAAGAGAACCAACTGGTGGAGCCGGCTCATGCCTGACCCACGCGGGTTCCTCAACGTGAAACGATCCGGCGCACCGACCAGACCGACCGACGTGCGCGTCGGCGACTGGGCGTCGGTATACGAGTCGCTGGATCCCGTCGTGCGAAATCGAGACGTATCTGCACAGGCCTCGCGTTGCATGGACTGCGCTGTGCCGTACTGCCATTCGGCCGACATAGGGTGTCCGCTCGGCAATCTCATTCCGGAATGGAACGACCTGGTTCGGCGTGGACGGTGGTCCGAAGCCTCGGAGAATCTGCATTCCACCAACAATTTCCCCGAGTTCACCGGACATCTGTGCCCCGCACCGTGCGAAACGGCGTGCGTTCTCGCACTCGACGACGAGCACACGTCGGGGGGTGTCACCATCAAGCGCATCGAACAGGCGATCGTCGACAACGCCTGGGAGTCGGGTTCACTGGGACCACGGCCGCCGGTAGTTCACAGCGGAAACCGTGTTGCGGTTGTCGGTTCGGGACCGGCGGGACTGGCCGCGGCTCAACAACTGACACGAGCCGGACACAGTGTCACGGTGTTCGAGCGGAGCGATCGGATCGGGGGACTGCTTCGCTACGGAATTCCGGAATTCAAGTTGCCCAAGGCCCTCATCGACCGGCGGCTGGACCAACTGACCGCCGAGGGGATCAGATTCGTCACCGACTGCGCCGTCGGAGTGAACGTGAGCGCGCACGACCTCTCGACGGAATTCGAGGCGGTAGTCCTGGCGGTCGGGGCTGATCGTGCCAGAGACACCGACGTACCGGGTCGTAGTCTTCGCGGAATCCATCGTGCGATGACGTACCTGCGTGCGGCCAACCGCGAATGCGAGGGTGATGGTGCGTCGAGCATCTCGGCGCGAGGTAAGAACGTCGTGATCATCGGTGGCGGCGACACGGCCGCCGACTGCCTCGGCACGGTGCATCGCCAAGGCGCCCTCTCGGTGACGGAATTGGATTACCACGTCCCACCTCCGGCACGCCGCGATCGAGATCGCGACCCATGGCCGCTGTGGCCGCGGCTCCTACGCACCTCGCCGGCGGACGAGGAGGGCAGTGACAAACGATTCCGATGGGCGGCGCAGGAATTTCTCGACGACGGTGACGGTGCGGTCCGTGCAATCCGGATGGTTCCGGTAGCCGTGTCACGAGCGAAGGACGGACAACGGACCCTGGTGGAGACCGGCGACACGACGGATCTGGTGTGCGAGATGGTCCTGCTCGCTCTGGGTTTCGACGGCGTCGAAACCGCCCCGCTGCTCACCGACCTTGATGTCGGCACCGATCCACTCGGCAGAATCGAGTGTGATGTCGGGTGGCAGACCCGGACACCCGGCGTATTCGTCTGCGGCGACGCGCATCGCGGGGCGTCGCTGGTCGTGTGGGCGATTGCCGAGGGACGGTCGGCCGCACGTGCCGTCGACATGTTTCTCACAGGCGAGTCGGCGCTTCCGGCTCCGGTTCCTCCAAAGGCATTTCCGCTGTTCGTGAGCTGACCAACTGAATCGAGTAAGTACAGAAAGTGCAGGTCGCAAATGCCGGATAGAAGTGCGGTGGGGTAGCGACTAGGCTCGAGCCGTGAACCGACGGACAAAAATTGTATGCACACTTGGACCTGCGACAGCTTCTGGCGACCGCATCCGTGAGCTCGTGGAGAGCGGCATGGACGTGGCGCGCCTCAACTTCAGCCACGGCGAGCATGCCGATCACGAAGAAAACTACATTCGCGTCCGCGCCGCGTCGGACGCCACCGGAAAGGCCGTCGGTGTTCTCGCCGACCTTCAGGGGCCCAAGATTCGCCTCGGCCGATTCAAGGACGAGCGGACCACCTGGGCCAACGGTGAAGAGGTTCGTATCACCGTCGACGACGTCGAGGGAACGCACGATCGCGTCGGGACCACGTACAAGGAATTGGCGCGCGACGCCAAGGCCGGCGATCGACTGCTGGTCGACGACGGAAAGGTCGGCCTGGTCGTCACGTCCATCGACGGCAACGACGTCGTCTGTCGGGTCACCGAAGGCGGTCCGGTCAGCAACAACAAGGGCCTCTCACTGCCCGGTATGAACGTCTCCGTTCCAGCCCTGTCGGGCAAGGACATCGCCGACCTCGAGTTCGCTCTCAAGCTGGGTGTCGACTTCATTGCACTCTCCTTCGTTCGCTCACCGGCGGACGTCGAATTGGTTCACGCCATCATGGATCGAGTCGGGCGCCGCGTTCCCGTCATCGCGAAGCTCGAGAAGCCCGAGGCCATCGACAATCTCGAAGCCATCGTGCTCGCGTTCGACGCCGTCATGGTCGCCCGCGGTGACCTCGGTGTCGAGTTGCCGCTCGAGCAGGTCCCGCTCGTTCAGAAGCGCGCAATCCAGATTGCTCGTGAGAACGCGAAGCCGGTCATCGTCGCGACGCAGATGCTCGAGTCGATGATCGAGAACTCACGTCCCACTCGCGCAGAGGCATCCGATGTCGCCAACGCCGTTCTCGACGGCGCCGACGCAGTCATGCTCTCGGGCGAGACTTCGGTGGGCAAGTACGTCATGGAAACCGTTCGCACCATGGCCCGCATCGTCGAGGCCGTCGAGAACGAATCAACCCGTGTCCCACCGTTGACCCACGTCCCGCGCACCAAGCGCGGTGTCATCTCGTACGCAGCACGCGACATCGGCGAACGTCTCGACGCCAAGGCCTTGGTTGCGTTCACTCAGTCCGGTGACACGGTGCGTCGACTGGCTCGTCTGCACACGCCGCTGCCGTTGCTCGCCTTCACACCGCTGCCCGCGGTGCGCAGTCAGCTGACGCTGACGTGGGGAACTGAGACGTTCCTGGTCGATGCGGTGGCCACCACCGACGAGATGGTGCGTCAGGTGGACAGTGCGTTGCTCTCCCTCGGGCGGTACGTCAAGGGCGACCTCGTGGTCATCGTTGCCGGATCCCCTCCGGGAACTGTCGGTTCCACCAACCTCATTCACGTCCACCGTATCGGCGAAGAGGACCACTGAGTGACCCACGCGAACGCGTCCACCGACCTCGGTACTCTCCTCGGTCTGTTGGATCTGGAGCAGATCGGTGAAGACGCGTTCCGTGGATACCACCCGAAACAGGTAGGTTCGCGGACGTTCGGCGGTCAGTTGGTGTCTCAGGCACTGATGGCCGCCGGGCGGACCGTCGACGGTGATCGCCCCATCCATGCGGTGAATGCCCATTTCATTCGCGGCGGAGATGTCAAGGCGCCCATCGAGTATCGGGTGGATCGTCATCGCGACGGGCGGGCGTTCGCCAACCGTCAGGTGACTGCCTATCAGGGTGAGAACGAATTGTTCGTGATGCTCGCGGCGTTCCAGGACTCCGGCAAGGGGCTCGACCATGCTGTCGAGATCCCGGATGTTCCACTTCCGGAGTCGTTGCCTCCCATCGGCGATCATCTGGTGGGGTACGAGGAGAAACTGCCGCATTTCAGTGCGGCGCTCAAGCCGATCGACATGCGGTACGCCAACGATCCGGCGTGGATCCTCAAGGGCACCGGCGAGAAACTCAACCACAATCGGGTGTGGATGCGCCCCGACGGTGATCTGCCGGACGATTCGCTCATTCATGCTGCGACGCTGGCATATTCGTCCGACACCACCGTGCTCGATTCGATTCTGACCACTCATGGTTTGTCCTGGGGTCATGATCGTATCGTCGCGGCGACGGTCAATCATTCGATCTGGTTCCATCGCCCGTTCCGGTTTACCGACTGGGTTCTGTACGCCACCGAATCGCCGGTCGCCGCAGGTTCGCGCGGTCTGGCAACCGGACGGTACTTCTCGGTGGAAGGACTGCTGTTGGCGACGGTGGTCCAAGAAGGAATGATCAGGCATTTCCCGCGCAAAGGGGAATGAGATGCGGGCCCGAGACTGAACTCGGGCCCAGAATCAAGCAGACTTGCGATATTGCGGTGAGAGTTCGTCGGCGCGGTCCCACGGAGACCAGTCGACTTCGCGTCCATCGAGTTGGGCCGCAACAACTTCCAAGCCCGCGTGCCAGCCGGCAGCGTGGGCGTACGCGGACTCTTCGTCTTCCATCGTGTGGGTGAGGGTCAGCCAGCAACCGCCGGTGCCGTCCGGTGCCAGTTCCCAATGCAGAGTATCTGCGTCCCAGAGGAATTCGAGAATTCGGTGCGGGTGGACGCTGATGACCGTCCCGCGCGTCACGTGATCTGCGGGCAGTCCGAATCGCTCGACTTGTTCCGGGGTCACCTTGAACAGCAGATCCGCGCCTGGAGTGAGATTGAAATCGACGTCCGCCGGGAACCAGGCGTCGAGGTACTCGCGTTCCGTTATCACTTTCCAGACCTTGTCCGGTGCGTGCGGAATTGCCAGTTGGAAGCTCAGTGACACCCGACCGTCATAGGTCAGGTTTATCTTGCCGTTGTCCATCGGTGCCTCCAATGCTTGGTGCCCGTGCGGTTGCCCCCATCGTGCCATCTAATTGCTTGGGATGGAATAACTGCAGGTCAGATCGTTACCTATTGATAGGTTATGTCGATTTGTCTCGTTTTGAGAGCGGCGTTCCGGATGCGTTTCGTGGCAGTGAGACTAACGCGCGGTACGCTGACCAAGCACGACTGGCGCGGGTGGGAATTACCACCGGGGAGTGCACATCGCGAGGCATCGACCGCCTGGGTGCTTCACACATCTTGTGTGAAGGGGATCCATGTCTATCGAGAATCGGCCCACCGAAAATCTGTCTACCGAAAATCTGCCCAGCCAGAACGTGGCCGCTCGAATAATCAACGGACGCGCAATTGCCGATGCTGCGCTCGCGGACCTGTCAGTGCGCACGAGGCAGTTTCGTGATGAGACGGGGCACGTTCCTTGCCTGGCCGCCGTCATCGTGGGAGCGGACCCGGCCTCGAAGGCGTATGTACAGATGAAGGCCAAACGGTCTGTCGCCGTCGGAATGACGTCGCGGACGGTCGAACTCCCGGTGAGTACAACCACCGAAGAACTAGTCGACGTGCTGAGAGCGTTGTCGGCGGACCCTTCGATCGACGGCATACTGCTGCAGCACCCGGTGCCAGGCCACATCGACGAACGGGCTGCGTTCGATGCCATCTCGGCCGACAAAGACGTTGACGGCGTTACCTCGGCAGCGTTCGCGGCAATGGCGTTGACCGGTGGGGGATTCGAATCATGTACACCGAGTGGCATCCTGCGCCTGCTCGACGCCACAGGCGTCGAACTCACCGGAAAGCATGCTGTCGTGGTCGGCCGAAGCCCGATACTCGGATTGCCGATGGGAATGCTCCTCCTGCGTCGAGGCGCAACGGTGACGTACTGCCATTCGCGAACCGTCGACCTGGCCGCCCACGTCGCCTCGGCAGACGTCGTCATCGCGGCCGTCGGTGTTCCGGAACTGATCAAAGGGGCGTGGATCAAGCCTGGGGCAGTGGTGATCGATGCGGGGTACAACGCGGGCAACGTCGGAGATGTGGAGTACGCCGCCGCGCTCCCACATGCCGGTGCGATCACACCGGTGCCGGGTGGCGTCGGCCCCATGACGGTTGCCGTCCTGCTGGAACAAACACTGGCAGCAGCAGTTCGAGCAGCGGAAGTTCGGGCATGTAGTGAGAATCATGACAGTCGTGTTGGACCGGACCCAGCAATCGCCTCGGATCGATTGTGAGACCTCGGTTTCGAGACGGAGTATTCATCCGCCCCTCGATAACCGAATTACCGCGTCGAGCACCGCTGCGATGGAATGGCTGAGCTGAGCGCGCAATTGGGTATTCGACAGTCAGCTGTCTGCCGTGGGGATGTCGATCATCAACTGGGACGGTGAATCGGATGTCGATACGGTGTATGCCGGACGGATGTCGACCGTGCCGACAAACGACTGCAGGATCGCACTGTTCCTGGCCGCACTGTCTATGCGCGTGATGTTTTCGCCCTCGTGAGATATGGAGTTGAGCGACGAATCCGATTGGACTCCCATCAGGTCGACTTGAAGTATCGATCGACTTCCGACGTCCACGACTGTGCTGTCACCCGCTCGGATTGCTTCGCTGATATATTCGGTTTTCCAGAACACTGATCCATTTCCGTCGAATCGGTAGGTGATTCGGGTGAAACCATCGTGATCGGTCACGTCGATCTCGGTCACGTCGACGCGCGGAGTCGGTGAAGGGACCTCCGTGTCGTTCGGGAACGGGGGAGGCATGGAGATCTCGGTGGATGGGGCATCGATAGGGGGAGAGCCGACCTGAAGGGTGCCGGTCTGTGTTGCAGCATCGAGCGCGGCCTGGGTGGAAGATTCGCCGGCAGTGCTGGATTGGCCGGCAGTATTGGATTGGCCATCTGTTTGACACCCGGTGAGCAGCGCGAGAATCGATATGGCTCCGAGCAGAGCAATCAGGCGACGACCGTTCATGGATCGAATCTAACGGCGGTCGATCTGGGTTACAGCTGAATGCCGAAACCTTGCGGTGCGGCCAGCTGCGGCAGGTGGTGCCCTCGGTGAGACTCGAACTCACACTGGACGGGTTTTGAATCCGTTTCCTCTGCCAATTGGGATACGAGGGCTTGTTGCGATGACTACATTAGAAGATGCGATTTCAATGTCAAACACCGGTACCCTCTAATCGTTCGCGTCTCGTGTCGGGGCGGTTCGATGGAGGAGGATGGTGGCCATGAATTCGCCGCAGCCGCAAGGCAATCAGCTCGCACCCCGTCGTGTTGTCGTCGCTGAAGACGAGGCGTTGATCCGCATGGATCTGGTCGAGATGCTCCGCGAAGAGGGCTACGACGTCGTCGGTGAGGCCGGTGACGGGCAGGTTGCGGTGGAGTTGGCCGAGTCGCTCAAGCCTGATCTGGTCATCATGGACGTGAAAATGCCCAGGAGAGACGGCATCGACGCCGCTTCGGAGATTGCCGCCAAACGCATCGCTCCTGTTGTCATTCTCACAGCGTTCAGTCAGCGCGAGTTGGTCGAGCGCGCACGCGATGCCGGCGCCATGGCTTACTTGGTAAAGCCGTTCTCGATCAGTGACCTCGTTCCCGCTGTCGAATTGGCGGTCAGTCGTTTCCGCGAGGTGACGGCGCTCGAGCGTGAGGTCGCTGATCTTTCCGACCGGCTCGAAGCACGCAAGCTGATCGAGCGAGCCAAGAGTGTTCTGATGGTTCGCCAAGCGCTCACCGAACCTGAGGCGTTCAAGTGGATTCAGCGCGCCGCGATGGATCGGCGCTCCACGATGAAGGCGGTCGCACAGGTCGTACTGGAAACTCTGGGCGGTGAACCGGACGCTTGAGCAAAGTGTCCGGGTTACCCGGTTGCTGCGTCGACCGTCGAAACGTCGCGCAGCGCTACAGCCGTGTAAACACTGTGC
>NZ_CAURKP010000069.1:0-26925 GCF_963525155.1 uncultured Rhodococcus sp. | reverse complement strand
AACCTGTGCCGGCATTCGGCGGCGCTGACAGTGCAATCATCAATACGCCGAGCAGTACTGCCACCGCCAGTGCCGAGAACGGATAGCGCCTTCGGAACACGATGGTTGCCGCTGCGATCGCTGTTACAAGCACTCCCACAACCGTGACCTCGCGGGTGTCATTGCCGTCGAGCGCGATGCGGTGCGCCGTCCACGTGGCAAGGAGCACGAGAATCGCCAGTGCCAGGTCGATGGTGCGCGGGTGTTCCGCACACCATCGACCCCACGTCGATGTCGAAGTCATCGATCTACCGTATCCGGGTCACACCGACAACTTGTCGCTCGTGGGGTCACTGGATTCCTTCGAATCTGCGAGCAGCGCAGTCAACTGCTCCCCCTCGACATCGACGTTCGGGACCAACCGGTCCAGCCATGAGGGGAACCACCATGCCTTCGAGCCCAACAGGGACATGACGGCCGGTACGACGGTCATACGAATCACGAAGGCGTCGAACAGAACCGCGAACGAGAGTCCGAGTCCGATCTGCATGATGAAGGCGTCGCCGCCGAAGATGAAGCCCGCGAAAACGGCGATCATGATCAGCGCCGCGGCCGTGACGACTCGCGCGCCCTGGTCGAAGCCCTTCACGACTGCTTCATCCGGTCCGTCACCGTGGACGAACGCTTCACGCATTCTGGTCACCAGGAACACCTGGTAGTCCATCGCCAACCCGAAGACGATGCCGATCATGAAGATGGGCAACATCGCCACAACTGATCCGGTTTGGCCTTCGATTCCGAGAATGCCGGCGAACCAACCCCACTGGAAGATCGCGACCAGCACACCGAACGTCGCGCCGATCGAGAGCAGAAATCCGAGAGTTGCCTTGAGCGGTACCAAGATCGAGCGGAACACCAGCATCAAAAGAATGAAGGCGAGGCCGACGACCAATGCGAGGTAGGGAACGAGGGCATCAGCCAGGCGGTCCGAGACGTCGATCGTCAACGCTGTCTGACCGGTGACCGACATCGTGGCCCCGGTCTCGTCGGTCAGTGATCCGGCGACCTCACGTATATCTGCGACGAGCGCCTTTGTTGCCTCGGTTTCGGGGCCGCTCGAGGGAACCACTGTGATGACTGCTGTATCGCCGGCCTGATTGAGTGCTGGCGGCGTCACTGCCGCTACGTCGGGCAGAGCACCGAGCTTTTCCTGGGCGCCGCTCAATGCCGCTGCCGGATCTGCGGCGTCGGCAACGTCGACGACCACCATGAGCGGACCGCTGAACCCGGCACCGAACCCCTCGGATAGTCGGTCGGTAGCCCTGGCGGCAGTTGTGTCGGGCACTGGTGGGCTAGCCAAACTCAGGTTGATTCCGAAGGTGGGGATCGCCAGCAATCCCAGCCCGAGGACTGACGCGAGCAAAACCGGAACTCGACGCCGGATCACGAACTTGGCCCATCGCGAGCCCGCCCCCTCCGACTGTTTCCGGTGTGTCAGTTCACCGCCGGACGCCAGCAGTCGACGATCAGACCGACTCATGACGCGCGACCCTGCAAATCCCAGCGTGGCGGGCAGCAGCGTCAGTGAAATCACCACTGCAACAGCAACTGCGAATGCTGCAGCCAGACCCATGCTCGTCAGGAACGGGATGTTCACGACGAACAGTCCTGCCAATGCGATGAGCACCGTCAACCCCGCGAACACTACGGCCGAGCCCGCCGTCCCCGCTGCTCTGCCCGCAGCAATTTCCGGATCATGTCCGTCACGTAGTTCGGAGCGGTAGCGCGAGACGATGAAGAGCGAATAGTCGATCGCCACGGCGAGCCCAAGCATCATTGCCAGGACGGTTGTGCTCGAACCCAATTCGATGAAACCAGTTGCGATAGTGATCGTGCAGATCGCGATGCCGATGCCGATCAACGCGCTGATCAAGGGAAGCCCTGCGGCCACCAACGAACCGAAAGTGACCGTCAGGACCACAGCGGCGATCGCGACGCCGATCACTTCGCCCATCGATTCGGCACTGCTTTCCATCAGCACGTTGCCGGCGACATCGATCGCCAGTCCCGAACCCGCAGCGTCGTGAACGGCGGACTCGAGCAGTTCTTTCGAGCTGTCCGGCAAGTCGATCGAGTCGGCGGTATAAGAGACCTGCATGTATCCGATCGTCCCAGTCGGCGACACTCCGCCGGAGGCATATGGATCCGATACCGCTGCAACCTCGGGGTCCTTCCCGAGCGCAGAGACCAAGTCACTGACGGATTGTCGAATCGCCGGATCGGTGAGCGTCGTGCCCGCCGGAGATTCGAAGACGATGCGAGCACTGGCTCCGTCGGTGGACGACTGCGGAAATCTTTCAGCCAGAAGATCTTGCGCCGCTTGTGATTCGGTGCCCGGAATCGACAACGTATTGACGGTCGGACCGGACAGCGTTGCTGCGCCTACTCCGCCCGCCACCAGCAGGACGACCCAGAAGCCCACCATTGCCCAACGGCGCCGAAACGCGAGTCGCGAGAGTTTGTACAGGAATATCGACATGCGTGTCACTGTGCCGATACACGACCCCGTCGCACATCGTGCACAGGTAGGCAGTTCGACGTACTGCGCTCGCAGTAGGGCGGTGGTCCCCAGTGCTAGACGGGCCGGCCCAACTCCCTTGACCACGGCGGATCCGCCCCTGGTCGTGACACGGTGACGGCTGCCGCGCGTGCGGCAAAGGTCAACGCGGCCGACCAATCTGCCTCGGAGAACGCACGCACAACAGCGACGTCGAGTGCATCGTGACGATCAAGGTAGGCCAACAGGGCTCCGTGAACGGTATCGCCCGCACCAATCGTGTCCGCGACGTCGACCGCGGGCGCCGGCACCGAAACATCGAGTTCCTCGGTGATCAACCGCAACCCGTCACCACCACGGGTGAGCAGGACGGCGCCGACGCCTTCGTCGAGCCACTCGGCGCCGTCGACCGAACCCAACCACTTCGCGTCGTCGTCGCTCACTTTGAGAATGTCGATGGCGGGCAACCACGAACGAAACCGTCGTCGATACGCGTCCGGGTCGGAGATCACCGCCGGACGAATGTTGGGGTCGACCATGGTGAGTCGACCGCGGGCGTGTGCTTCGTGCAGCAAAGCTTCGTAGGCAGAGGCCCCGGGCTCGAGCACCAGCGACAGCGTTCCGAACGAGAATGCCCGGGCAGAGGGAAGTTTCGGCAGCGCGAACTGTCGATCCGCCGTTCCCTCGAGGTAGAAGGAATACCGCGCACCTCCGTCCGCTGCAAGGTTCACGACGGCCAGAGTTGTCGGCTCGGGCCCACGTTCGACCCCAGTTGTGTCGACATTGGACGCGGCCAGCGAGTCGATCATCCGATCTCCGAAAGCGTCTGTGGACAAGCGAGAGACGAATCCCACGTCGGATCCGAGTCGACCCAGTGCAATCGCAACGTTGAACGGTCCACCGCCCAACTTGGGTGAGAAGTTCTCCCCCACCGGAACCAGATCAACCAGTCCCTCACCACACACCACGACGGATCGTTCGCGTGTATCACTCATCGGTAGACCCTAACCTTCTCACCGGTCGAAGATGGATGTGACCTGCTCGGCACGAACGAGTTCGGGTGCCGAGCAGGTCACGATTGTGATGGGATTCAGCTACCCACACGCTCGCCCGTAGCCGGGTCGAAGAGGTGAACAAGGCCGTCCACCCGCTCGAAGCCCAGCGTCTGGCCGTACTGCAGCTTCGATCGCCCGCCGGTGCGTGCAACGAGCGAGATCGGGTCGGCTTCGGTACCAGGCACGTGTGCGTAGATGTACGACTCGTTGCCCAGTTCCTCTACCAGGTCGATCTGAGCTGCGATTCCGTCTCCGGCAGCGACCACCTGGAATTGCTCGGGCCGAATTCCTACTGTGACCGAAGCCAGACCGGCCGCAGCGATTGCCGCCATCTGCTCGCGGTCCAGCGGAACCTCGACGTCGCCGAAACGCACCCCACCCGAACTGACCGGCGCCGTTACCAAGTTCATACCTGGAGATCCGATGAAGCCTGCAACAAACGCATTGGCCGGCCGATCGTAAAGTTCGGTCGGAGAAGCGAATTGTTGCAACTTGCCGCCCTTGAGCACTGCCACGCGATCACCCATCGTCATCGCTTCCACCTGATCGTGCGTGACGTAGACGGTGGTGGTTCCGAGACGACGCTGCAACGCCGCGATCTGCGTGCGGGTCTGGACGCGTAGCTTTGCGTCGAGGTTGGAGAGCGGCTCGTCCATGCAGAACACTTGCGGTTCACGAACGATAGCTCGGCCCATGGCAACTCGCTGCCGTTGACCACCGGAAAGCTTGGCCGGCTTGCGGTCGAGATAGTCAGTCAGGTCAAGCAGTTTGGCCGCTTCGGCCACTTTCTTCTTACGCTCCTCGACGGGCACACCGCGCATCTTCAACGCGAACCCCATATTTTCCCCGACGGTTTTGTTGGGGTACAGCGCGTAATTCTGGAAGACCATTGCGATGTCGCGATCCTTGGACGGGACATCGGTCATGTCCTTGCCGTTGATGGTGATCGCGCCGGAATCGATGTCCTCGAGCCCTGCCAACATGCGCAGGGCCGTGGACTTTCCGGAACCTGACGGACCGACGAGCACGATGAACTCCCCGTCGTTGATGTCGAGATCGAGTGAATCGACAGCGAGGGTCCCGGCACCTTCGTAGATGCAAGACGCTTTCTGGTACGAGATTTCAGCCATGACGAACTCCTGAGAGGGTGAGGAGAATTATTTGATTGCACCGAAGGACAGGCCGCGCACCAGTTTGTTCTGGGCGAACCAACCGGCCAGGATGACGGGCAATGCCGCCATGGTCGCTGCCGCGGAGAGCCGAGCCCAGTACAGGCCCTCGCCGGTGATGAACCCGACCAGGAAGACCGGAATCGTCTGTGCTTGAACAGCTGTCAGGTTGACGGCGAAGACGAATTCGTTCCACGAGAAGATCACGCAGATCAGCGCAGTCGCAGCAATTCCGGGCGAGATCAGCGGGAGGATCACCTCGCGAACCGAGGTCCACAAACTCGCGCCGTCCATGCTGGCAGCTTCGAGAAGTTCGCCGGGGACTTCGAGAAAGAACGAACGCATCATCCACACTGCGATCGGCAGATTCATCGATGTGTACAAGATGACCAGCGCCCAGATGTTGTCGAGCAATCCGATGTCGTTGACGATCACGTACAGCGGCACGATTGCAGCGACGACTGGGAGCATCTTGGTACTGATGAAAAAGAACAGAACGTCCTGAGTCTTGGCTACCGGGCGAAGCGACAATGCAAACGCAGCCGGAACACCCAGTAGCAGAACAAGAATCGTCGACATGGCCGTCGCAAATGCGGAGTTTGCCAGCGTCGTGCCGAGACCGGAGTCGAGGACGGCACGGAACTGTTCGAGGGTGGGAGTGAAGAACAGCTTCGGCGGATCCGTGTAGGCGTCTGCCTCGGTCTTGAACGCGGTGAGGACCATCCAGAAGACCGGGAAGAAAAACCCGAGAGCGGCGATCCACGCCACAACCGACCACGGACTGAACTTGCTGCTCTTCTTTTTCTTGACGACGGGCTTGTCGGCCGTCGCGCTTGTCGTCTCTACGGCAGTCATCACGCCGCCTCCTCGTTGCCGGTGAAGCTCTTGAAGATCAATCGGAGCGCAAGTGTCGACACGATGATCGTCGCGATCACTGTCACGACACCCATCGCCGCAGCTTGACCTACGTCGAAGCCGAGGAACGCGCGCTGGTAGATGTAGAACGGCAGGTTCGAGCTGGCCACGCCGGGCCCACCCGAGGTCATCATGTACACCGCGTCAAAAGTGTTCACGAGGTAGATCGCACCCAGAACTGCACCGAGTTCGATGAAGCGGCGCAGGTGCGGCAACGTCAGTTCGCGGAACATCGCAAACGGCTTGGCTCCGTCCACCCGTGCGGCTTCGAGAATGTCTCGGGGCATGGACTGCAAACCGGCCAGAATGAGCAGCATCATGAAGGGCGTCCACTGCCAGATCAGATTGATCATGACGGCGGCGAGCGGAAACTTACTGACCCAGTCGACCTGGCCGACGCCGAAAGGCTGGAGTACGAAGTTCACGATACCGAACACCGGGTCGAACATTGTTGTCTTCCACAGCAATGCGCCGGCGACGGGAGTGATGAGAAACGGCGTGATCAGCAGTGTCCGCACGATCCCGCGACCGAGGAAGGCTCTGTCGAGCAGCAGCGCCAGCGCGAGTCCGAGGATCACCGAAACGATGACCGTACCCACGATCATGATGACCGTGTTGACCGCGACTTCCCGAAACTGACTGTCCTTGAAAACCTCTATGTAGTTGTCGAACCCGTTGAAGTGCCGCGATCCCGGCCGGACAAGGTTCCACGACTGCGTCGAGTAGTAGAGGGTGAACAGAAACGGAATCTGAGTGACGACGATCGAGAAGATCAACGCCGGCAACAGGGGACCTCTACGACGCCAACCCTCGGCGCGGGAGATCTTCTTTTCGACACGGACCGGTGGCGCGTCGTCCACCGTAGTTCTGGGCTCGGCAACCGTAGTCATCGGTTCTCCTGATAGGTCTTGCCGACCACCTCGGCATACTGCTGGGATTGTTCGAGTGCTTCTTTCACGCTCTTCTGACCCGCGATGGCCGCACTGATCTGCTGGCTGACGCGAGTGCCCAGGTCCTGAAACTCAGGGATGGTGAGGAACTGGACGCCGGTGTACGGAACCGGTTGCACTGTCGGGTTTTTCGGATCTGCATTGTTGATCGATTCGAGGGTGATCGGACCGAATGCCTGTGCGGCCTCTTGATATTCCGGAATCTCGTAGGTCGATAGGCGACTTCCCGGAGGAACTCTCGACCAGCCGAGTTCGGTTCCGACCTTCTGGATGTAGTCCTTGTTCGTCATCCAGGAAATGAACTTCCAGGCGTCATCTTTGTTCTTTGCCGACTCCGGGATTCCGAGCGCCCACGTGTAGAGCCAACCAGGATCGGACTTCTCGACCTTCGGGGCCTTCGCATATCCGATGTTGCCGACTACCTTCGACGACGCAGGGTCCTCGAGAACCGACACAGCCGACGTCGCGTCGTACCACATCGCCGTGTTGCCTTGCGCGAATTGTGTTGCACATTCACCGAATCCGCTTGTGGCAGGACCCGGCTGACCGTGCTCCTTGACCGTGTCCACGTAGAACTGAACCGCATCCTCGACCTGCGGACTGGTCAGCTGCGCATTCCAATTCTCGTCGTACCAGCGTCCACCGAAGGTGTTGATCACTGTGTTCAGCGGTGCGAGTACCTCACCCCAGCCAGGCTTTCCGCGCAAGCAGATTCCCGCCATCTTGGCGTCCGGGTTGTCGAACTGCGCTGCCCAACCTGCGACTTCTTGCCACGTCGGGTCTTCGGGAACTGTAATCCCCGCCTGATCGAACAGATCCTTGCGGTACATCAGGAACGACGACTCCCCGTAGAAGGGGACCGCGTACATACTGTCCTCGTACGACAGAGAAGTCTTGATCGACGGTACGAAGTCGTCCTCGTCGTAACCGGGCGTCGTGTCTGCGTACTCGGACAGGTTCGTGAGCCAACCGTTTGCGGCCCACTGAGGTGTCTCGTAGTTGCTGATCATCACGACGTCGAACTCACCGCCGCCGGTTGCCGTCGACGCCGTGATCTTGGCGCGCGCCTGGTTCTCGGAGAGGCTGACGAATTTGAGGTCGATGCCGGGGTTCTCGGCTTCGAAAGCCGGCGCCAGCTTGATGGCGTCCTGCATCTGCGAGTTCGACACCATCGCGATGGTGACTGTTCGTTCGCCGGAACCACCGAGCGCACCAGCGCCCGCACATCCCGACACCAGGAGGCAGAGCGCCGCTGCGGCAGCGCCCCACACTCGTCTTCCTGTTTTCACGGATTACCTTCCTTCACACTTGCGTGTCAGTCGCGCGCTCGGACAGCGAAACTCGTGAGATCGCTAGCCTTCGAGCAGCCACTGGGCGCACTCGACGTCGGTGACGAGTACGTTTGCCAAACCTCCGCGCAATGCGCCCAGAACGGCCTGGCGTTTGTGTGTTCCCCCCGAAATCAGAATCGTCTGATCGCAGGATTTCACTGCGTCGAGCGATACTGAGACCGTTCGCTCAGGCAGTGGCCCCTCCACTGGATTGCCGTCGATCGTGTAGAAACGGCCGCCGATTTCACCGACAGCGCCTCGACTTTCCAACTCGTCCAGCATGGTCGAGTCGACGAAGCTACCGGCAAACAAGGTCGTGGCAGTCGAGACGGCACCAACTCCGAAAACCATGATGTCGGAATCAGTTCCGGCTTGCAGCGCCTTCGAGATCACCGAGTCGTTTCGCATCGACTCCACAGTCGCCGGGTCGGCATACAGCGGAGCGTTGAGACGAATAGGATTGGCCTGCAACTGTTGTGCACATCGGCCGATGGTGAAGTCGACACCGGTTTGGTAGTCGGTCACCGTCATGGAGCCGTCAAGTTGTACCACAGCCGAGCACTTCGCGGCCTTGTCTGGCAAAGATCCTGCTACCGCAACGGTTTCCGGACCCCAGGTAAACCCGAGAACGCTCGACGGCTGCAGACGACGAACCAGAACTTCCGCTGCTCTTCGACCGAGTGCGTCGAAGTCCGGGTCGTCCGCATCCGAAATCGCTTCGGGGACGATCAACACTTCGGCCAACCCGAAGTGCTTCTCCAGCTTCGATTCCAACTCCGTGTTCACCGAACCTTCGAGCTCCGGCGGTACCAAAATCTCGACCCTGACCAAACCTTGCGTCCGCGCCCTGGCCAACAGTCGCCCGGCTGTCGGCCGCGAGACGCCCAACTTCGCTGCAATCTCCGCCTGAGTGGCACCTTCGAGGTGATACATGGTCGCTGCCCGCAAGGCGAGCCGCACATCTTCGGAAGCGGGCAACTTCGACGTCTTGAGTCCTGTGGGCTGAGCCGACTGGTTCACACGGTCTCCTTGTGCATCAGGTTCAAAGTTTCTCGATCGTGAGCAAATGCTCACTAGATGTTCTTATGCTCATTAAGCTAACATCTACGTTGTGACCCACACAACAGTTTCCGGAGAATCCGTCGATCTACCTGCGACAATTCGGGCAAATGTCCTCGTCGAGACCGGAAAGATGCAGATGGTCGAGAGACCACGACCGTCCCCGAAGGCGGGTGAAGTCCTCGTTCGCATCCATGCCGTGGGCGTGTGCGGGTCGGACGCGCACTACTTTCACGAAGGTCGCATCGGCCCTTACGTAGTCAACTCACCGCTCGTTCTCGGACACGAAGCATCGGGACGCATCGCCGCGGTCGGTGACGGCGTCGACCCAAGACGCATCGGGCAGCGTGTCTCCATCGAGCCTCAGAAGCCCGATCCGACAAGTCCCGAATCCAAGGCAGGCAGATACAACCTCTGCCCTCATATGGAGTTCTTCGCGACGCCGCCGATCGACGGTGCGCTGACCGACTACGTCACGATCGGTGCCGACTTCGCCCATCCCATCGCAGATTCCGTGTCCTACGAGGCAGCTGCGCTGTTCGAGCCACTTTCCGTAGGGATCGCCTCAGCCCAGAAGGCGGGGATCACTGCCGGCTCTCGGGTGTTGATCGCCGGCGCCGGCCCGGTAGGAATCGTGACGACGCAGGTGGCCAAGGCATTCGGCGCGACGGAAGTCATCGTCTCGGACATCGACGCGGCCCGGCGTGATGTGGCACTGAAATTCGGCGCAACAACCGTCATTGATCCACGTGAGAGCGACGTACGCTCGCTGGCCGTCGACGCATTCATCGACGCGTCGGGTGCCACGGCCGCAGTGATCGACGGGATTCACGCAGTTCGGCCCGCTGGAACCGTCGTTCTGGTCGGAATGGGTGCCGACGAGATACCGTTGCCGGTCCCGATCATTCAGAATCGCGAACTGATGCTCACCGGAGTGTTCCGATACGCCAACACGTGGCCGATCGCCGCCGCACTGGTCGCTGCCGGGCGCGTCGACCTGGATTCGATGGTCACAGCACGCTTTTCACTCGAACAGTCGCAAGAGGCCCTGGTGGCCGATCGCATTCCCGGCAGCATCAAAGCCGTAGTCATTGTCGCCGAAGGAGACTAGTACTTTCATGGAACTCAATACGAAGACCCTGCTCGACTTCGATGCGGCACTCGAAGTGCCGAACTACGACCGGAGCAAAGTCACCACCGGCATAGTGCATTTCGGGGTCGGAGGCTTTCACCGTGCACACCAGGCCATGTACATCGATGCTCTCCTGCGACGCGGTGAGGGTTTTGACTGGGGAATCTGCGGAGTGGGAGTGATGCCGTCGGACAAGCGAATGAAAGACGCTCTCCGCGCGCAGGACTGCCTCTACACGCTGGCGCTCAAGCATTCTGACGGAACCCTCGAGGCCCGGGTCATCGGGTCGATCGTCGAGTACCTGTTCGCTCCGGAGGATCCGGAGGCGGTGATCGAAAAGATGGCATCCGAATCGACGAAAATCGTATCTCTCACCATCACCGAGGGCGGATACAACATCTCGCACACTACGGGTGAGTTCGACGCGTCCGATCCCGATGTAATGCACGATCTCGAGCCGGGAACACTCCCCCGCACCACCTTCGGTCTGATTTGTGCTGCACTCGCACTCCGTCGCGACCGGGGCCTCGCCCCGTTCACGATCATGAGTTGCGACAACATCGAAGGCAACGGATCGGTCGCCAAGACGGCTGTCGGAGCCTTCGCCGCTCTGAAGGATCCCGAACTTGCGGAATGGATCGACGAGAACGGCGCCTTCCCCAACTCCATGGTCGATCGGATCACACCCGTCACGACAGCCGAGGTGACCACCGAGATCGCCGAGACGTTTGGCGTGGAAGATCAATGGCCGGTCGCGGCTGAACCGTTCACCGCATGGTTCCTCGAGGACGAGTTCACCTCAGGCAGGCCACCTCTGGAGAATGCCGGCGTCAATCTCGTGCCGGATGTTCGCCCGTACGAACTGATGAAACTGCGCCTTCTCAATGCCGGCCATCAAGGCATCGCGTACTTCGGCTACCTTGCCGGATACCGTCTGGTCCACGAGGCATGCCAGGACGAACTCTTGTCAGGATTCCTGCTCGACTACATGAATCTGGAAGCGACGCCGACCCTTGATCCGGTACCCGGCGTCGACCTCGATCAGTACAAGAAGACCCTCATCGAACGATTCTCGAACCCCCAGGTCCGCGACACGATTGCACGTCTGTGCGCCGAGTCGTCCGATCGAATTCCCAAGTGGCTGTTGCCCGTCATCCGGACCCAACTCGACACCGGTGGGTCGATCAACCTGTCCACCGCAATTGTCGCCAGCTGGGCACGCTACGCCGAGGGCACAGACGAGAACGGAGATCCCATCACCGTCGTCGATCAGCTGTCGGACACTCTGGTGCCGCTCGCCCAGAAACAGTCGAGCGACCCGTTGGCCTTCATCGGGTACCGCCAAGTGTTCGGCGATCTCTTGGACGATCGCCGATTTGTCGCTAGCTTCCGAAAGACCCTCGACTCGTTGCACTCCGTCGGAGCCAGAAGAACCCTTGAGGAGGTGCGCGGGCTCTGACTACGCCGAGACGTCGTGCAGGTGATGGATCGGATCGTGAATGAAGTAGGCCGCCAACGATTCGACGGTGAACGCCGATCCGTCACTGCGGAGACCCCGTCGTTGGCGGCTACCCTCTGGCACGGTTTCGAAGGCATTCGCGACCGCTGCGGCGGCATCCGCCAGCTCCGTTGCCACCGTTGCCGGATCTTGGTCGTTGTACCGCTCGGTCTCAGCTGTTGCGTCTTGATCCCAGTTCTCGAATCTCGGATCGTCGAATTCGAGCATCTGTTCCAACCGCACCTTGAAGATCCTGAACACGTCGCGTACGTGGGCGGAATACTCCAGCGCTGACCACGTTTCGCTGTCTGGCCGCACCGTCACGTTCTCGCGCTCCAGTACCTCGGCCCACGAGATGGCATTGCTACGCACAAGATCTGGAACATCCGCGAACGCCACAGCGGACGAATCAAACCCGCACTCGCCGCATGGGCGTTCAAGGACCCAGGTCCAGTTCTTTGTATCCGGGGTGATCGGCATGCATCGAGAATAGTCCGCGGGAGCGGAGTCGGTCTGCTTCGATTGGCCGATGAAGCGCATCATGCTCGGTATTGCGATTCCATTCGCGCTGATGCTTACTTCGTGTGGCGGGGACGGGGGCGACGCCGAACCATACGAACTCGCCTTCACATGCGACGACGCACATGCGTACCTCGAAGTTTTCGGGACGGTCGAGGCGGCGTTGGCCCGGCTACAGAGCCCTGGATGGAACGATGTCCCTGAACTCGCGGGTTCCGCCAGCGCCTGGGCAGCGTTCACACCACAACAGCAGACTGCGATAGTCAATTCACTTCATGCGGCTTCCCGAGGTGAATGTTGATCCGTATTTCGGTGCCGGTATCCGGCATCTGACTCCGTCGACAAGATTTGCCGGTCGATACTCGGATCGGCCGAAGAACTGGACATACTCCGACTGATTCCACGTCGCCGATCGATCGAGTCCGCGATGACATGAGCGGACCGCACGACGACTGGAGAGGATTCGACGCTGAGGCGCGTGAGCGCACCCAAGAAGCCTTCGAAGCAGCGAAATCGGGATCGTGCGACCGAGCAACGCCGGAGGCCTGATTCGCCGGTCGCACAACAGAATTACAAACGACGACGTAACTACGTCATTCCGTTCGTGACAAAATACTCGTTCGTCGGCGACGGACCGATCACTTCGATTTCCTCGACGGGTCTCGTCGCCCCTCACGTGAAGGGCGTCGAGTCGACATGTACCCCTTCCGAACGCAGTAAATACTCGGCCGCACAAATCAACAGGGAAAGGGATTCTTACGAGAGTCCCTCGATCGCATGCATCAGCCTGTCAGGCGCCGGAATCGACCGGTCGACCGGCGAACCCTCGGATCTCCGCACAGAAAGCACGGTCGAGAGTTCTCGTTGATTCACCACCTGACCTGCGCTGTCCGCTCGCTCGAACATGGCATTCAGCCGCTGGACCAGTGCCTCACCTTCAGCTGATCGAATAGTGTTGCCAAACAGCCTGTTTCCATGATCGGCTTCGACACCAGGCCCGATCGAGTTCTTGATTGTCACAGTATGTTCTCCGTTACGTTGGTCTGTCAGGTTGATCAGGGGTGCGACCCGGCGCAATTCACAGAGCCTTTATCCGTGCCGCCCAACGGCGTCGCGTCCATCGACAGCAGACGAATCTCCCCCGGCGCCCATCGGCTTCCGGTAGCGAGACCTTCAAGTTGCTGTTCACTTGCAGTTCGTCGTTACACTTTAACAATAGTTGTAACGCATCGACAAGTGTTTTGTTCCGATTGCCCGGTTTTGCACCCGATCAAGGCAACTACTGAGCTCTCGCGGGCTGCGGATTCTGCAATTCACGAAGCTCGGCAAAATGGATCCGACGCAGACAAGGACGGCGAGACAGCCCTCGTTGGCTCTCATTTCCAGTGATCGAGCACGAAGTCCTCAATGGTGATGACCCAAGTCCGACAGCGCTTTTCAGACAGAGAAAGGGCCCCGCAGTTGCGGGGCCCACTATCGTTGCCGTTCCTCGCGTGGAGTCGTTTCCGACAGTCGGCTGCCGGTCAGCGCGTCAACATTTGGGTGCAGCCGCGCCGCGGGGGGGACGGCTCGACTGCCGTGTACCTACACCGGTAGGCACGTCTAAAGCGTGACACTTCTGTACGTCGAGCACATACGCTGAAGTACCCGGATAGGTACCTACTTTTCCTTCACGTCCGGCACGTCGCTCGCTCGGTTGCGCCCAATTGCACTGCGCTCCCGATACTTGTCGAGGATTGGGTATCCGGATCCGAGACTTTCACCTCGAACGGGATCGACGATCGCGGTACGACACTTACTTGTGTAACCACGAAGGATCAACTCAGCCGTACCGCATGCGCGTTGCGTGCGATTCAATACCAACTACATGTGGGCAACTGCACCAACTACCTGTGGGCAACTGCCCTGTTGATTGCACTCTGCGCATTGTCGCCGTTGCGATCGTCGGCAGCATGACTTTCGACAAAAGTCATTGGGTCTGACCTGCGGGCTCACGGTAACTGAATGTGGGGCGGGCGGGGCTCGAACCCGCGACCAATGGATTATGAGTCCACGGCTCTAACCGACTGAGCTACCGCCCCATCCGGATGCGATGCATCGCGGCGAATCCGAATGTTACCGGCACATCCGACGCGGATCACAATCGGGCAGGCGGTGACGCGTTGCACTCTTTCGAGTCGAGTCTTCCAAGGTTGGTCGGCACAGGCGCGATGAGCCGATACCGTGGGAGTGCACACCCCACGGAACAGGATCACCACATGAAGCTTGCACTGACCGAATTCAAGAACTCGAAGGCCACGATCCGGATCATCATGTCCGACGGCGCGAAACTGAACGGCACCGTCACCGATTTCACCGAAGACACTCTCGTTCTCAATTCTCCGAATGGTGTCTACTACATCAACCCCAGCCACATCATCCGACTGTTCGAGCCTTCGGATCGCGCAGCGAAGTAAGCGCACCGGCCGAACAGTTCGACGGTTCCACCGAAAGCCCGACGCAGATTATTGCGTCGGGCTTTTCGTATCTCCGTCGCCATCATCTTCGCTTCGCGTTCACTGATGCTGATGCCGCCTATCCTCTGCGACATGGCGAACGACAGCGGACCACCTGAACTCGTGTTGTTCGACTTGGGTGGCGTGCTGTGTCGATTCGAGCCTGACCGTCGCGCCGCAGAACTGGCTGCGGCCACCGGCGTCACGGAAGACGAGATTCATGCCCTCGTGTTCGCGTCCGGGTTCGACCAGGAATGCGATCTCGGCATTCACTCCGAAATCGCGATACTGGAACGCTTTCGACGGCTCGGGTTTCCTGGTGACCGCGACGAGCTACGCCGAGCCTGGGCCAAGGCCTTCATCCCGGACCGCGCGGTCATCGATCTCGCAATCGCGCTTCGAAGCGAGGGGGTCGTGGTCGCCACACTCTCCGACAACGGACCTGTTCTCTTGGCCGCCATCGAGAGTGTCGTAACTCCATCGGCAATCGACGAGCATGTTTTCTCCTGCATGCTCGGAGCTACCAAACCCGAACCTGCGGCCTTCCTGGCTGCGCTGGAGTTGCTCGATGCGCGTCCACAGCAGACCTTCTTCGTCGACGACAACCCGGTGAACGTCCTCAGCGCTCGACGGCTGGGAATTCGCGGCGAACAAGCAAACAAGGCGGCAGACGTCGAATCGGCACTTCGATCGGTGGGTCTGCTGCGAGCGCACTAGGTCAGACAAAAACAAGATCTGACCAAAACGCGGTCAGACAAAAACAAGATCAGACCACAACAAGAAAGCCCCCCACCCGATTTCTCAGGTGAGGGGCTTTGCTGCTCCCCCGGCTGGACTCGAACCAGCAACCGTCCGATTAACAGTCGGAAGCTCTGCCAATTGAGCTACAGGGGATTGTCTTGCTCGCTTCGCCCGTTCCGGCGTTGCCTGAGAAACTGTAGCGAATCCTTCACCGAAGTACCAAATCGCCTGCCCAGCGAGTCATCAGGCAGGATGGAGTCAGGACGATCGGTGCTGGAGGGAAGCAGGAATGATGCGTTTGTTGATCGGTGTTGCAGCTGGGTACGTCCTGGGAACCAAAGCGGGCCGCGCACGATACGAGCAGATCAGCCGGGCCGCGAAGGCGGTGGCCACCAGTCCGGCCACCAAGAAGGTGTTGGACGCGTCACGGCAGAAGCTGGCCGACTCACTGAGTACTCAGCCCAAGCTCGAGCCGATGAAGCCGATCAACGAGGAGACTACGATTCTGGTCCCCCACGACCAGTTGAAGAAAAACCGTTAGGTCAGACGCTTTGGTCGCCGACAGCCTGCTCACGCAGCTGTCGGCGATACTGCTCCAGCGCCACGAGGTCGCCGAACAGTGAGTTGTACTCCTCGGGGGCTGCAGCAGGTGAAACGCGCTGAAGCTTGGATTTGAGGTCGGCAACCTGCTCGCCCACCCACGCTTCCTGCAGTCGTGCGAGCACTCCGTTGATGTAGCGCGGAACCGTGTCTTCGTCACACGGCATCGGTTCGACGGCCAGCTCAGATACAACCGAGGCCACCGTCATGTCCTCGACGCCCTTGGTGACGACTTCGATCCACTCGGCGCCGCCGAGACCCTTGCTCGTTCCACCGGCGTCAGCCATTGCCTGTCTGATGACGACGTAGGCGGGGTGGGTGAATGTCTCGGGCGGCAACGAGTCGAAGACACTGCCGGCGATGCCAGGGTGCTGCAATGCGGCCTTGAGGACAGCTCGCTGCGTCGAGAGCGCGGGGTCGTTGGGCCGGGGCCTGGAGATTCCGATCGGCAGCGCAAGCGCATCGGCGGCAGGTGCCTCGACAACCTGACGACGCTTGGGCGCCGGCGAAGATCCGCGCGTCGACGCCCGTTTGCGAGCTTCGTCACGCACGCGTCGTCGAACCGACGGAAGATCGTCCCAACCGACCCATCCGCACAACAGATTCGCGTAGCTGTCGCGCAGAGTTGATTCCTTGATCTGCGCAACGACGGGCACGGTACGACGCAGTGCCTCGACGCGACCTTCAGCGGTCTCCAGATCGTGTTCGGTGAGGATGGACTTCACCACGAACTCGAACATCGGAGTGCGCCGTGCCACGAGGTCGCGAACGGCGGCGTCACCAGACTTCAGACGCAGATCGCACGGGTCCATTCCGTCGGGCGCGACGGCGACGAACGTCTGCCCGGCCATCTTCTGATCACCCTCGAACGCCTTCATCGCAGCGGCCTGCCCCGCGGCATCACCGTCGAAGGTGTAGATGATTTCACCGCGAAAGTAGCTGTCGTCCATCAGGAGTCGACGGAGCATCGCAAGGTGCTCCTCACCGAAGGCGGTTCCGCACGAAGCGACGGCGGTCTTGACGCCGGCCAAATGCATCGCCATGACGTCGGTGTAGCCCTCGACGACTACCGCCTGGTGTCCCTTGGCGATGTCGCGCTTGGCGAGGTCCAAGCCGAACAGGACCTGAGACTTCTTGTAGAGAATCGTTTCCGGCGTGTTGACGTACTTACCCGGCATGGTGTCGTCGTCGAAGAGCTTGCGGGCACCGAAGCCGATGACGTCACCGGCGACGCTGCGGATCGGCCACAGAAGTCGGCGATGGAACCGGTCGATCGGACCTCGCCGACCTTCTTTGGACAGCCCGGCTGCTTCTAGTTCTTTGAACTCGAAACCTTTGGACATCAAGTGTTTTGTGAGAGTGTCCCAACCTTCTGGCGCGTATCCACACCCGAACTGCAGGGCCGCTGCACCGTCGAAGTTTCTCTCGGTGAGGTAGTCGCGAGCCGCCTGGGCATCGGGTTCGCGCAGACGAGCGGCGTAGAACTCCTGAGCCGCCGCGTTTGCTGCGATCAAGCGTGCACGGGTGCCGCGATCGCGCTGAACGGACGGTCCGCCGCCCTCGTACGAAATCGTGTAGCTGAGTCGATCCGCCAACTGCTCGACGGCCTCGACGAAGCTGATGTGATCCATCTTCTGCAGGAACGAGTACACGTCACCACCCTCACCGCAGCCGAAGCAGTGGTAGAGGCCGTGGTTGGGTCGCACGTGGAACGACGGCGACTTCTCGTCGTGAAAGGGACACAGACCTTTGATCGAATCGCCACCGGCACGCTTGAGTGAAACGTATTCACCGACGATGTCCTCGATGCGAGTGCGTTCGCGAATGGCCGCGATGTCTCTGTCAGAAATTCGGCCCGCCACGTAAGTCAGTCTAGGCGGTGGCCGGACAAGCTCGGACCGCTGCCGACGTCAGCCCCAACTGGCCTGCGCGCCCAGGCTCGCTTTGTCCACCCGTTCCAGCCGACTCTCCGTGTACGACGCGATCTGATCCACCACCACCCGGACCCGAGCACCGTCGTCCGCGGCGCGTTCCCACGCGGGCAGCAGGATCGGATCGAGCCCGGCCGGCGCAGTTGCCAGCAGCCATTCCGCGACGCGATGAACACGATCACGCTGCCGATCCTGGCGCGCCTTGTGTCCGGCGTCGGACATCACGTAGTACAGCGCCACGGTCTTGAGCAATGCCACCTCGGATGCGACGGCCTCGGGTATGTCGAGGTCGGCTTGATAGCGCGAGAGGGGTCGGTCACCGTGTGTCAGCCGGGTGCTGGCGATCGCCGCGGTGGCGAAGCGTCCCACCAATTCACTCGTCAGATTCTTCAATGCGACGGAACTCCCGAGCGTTCCGTCGAAACTTCCGACCCCGCGTACGACGGGGAGTTCGGACAGCCGTTGGGCGGCTTCGATCAGATCGTCGACTACCAATCCGCGAAACTCGGAGGCCCCCAGTTCTGCCAGTGCGCGCTGCTCGGACGGATCGGCAAGCGAGCGAAGGTCGATGCGGCCTGCGATCACCCCGTCCTCCACGTCGTGCACGGAATAGGCGATGTCGTCGGCCCAGTCCATGACCTGAGCTTCCAGGCATTGCCGTCGCTCGGGCGCTCCCTCGCGAACCCAGACGAGCACCTCCGCATCGTCGTCGTATGCCCCGAACTTCGCGCCGGGCTCAGGGCGGGTCCAGGGATACTTGATGGCTGCGTCGAGTGACGCCCTGGTGAGATTGAGGCCTGCGCTCAGACCGTCGGGGCGCAGGATCTTGGGTTCGAGGCTGGTCAAGATCCGCAGATTCTGCGCATTGCCCTCGAAACCTCCGCAGTCCTTGGCGACTTCGTCGAGGGCCTTCTCGCCGTTGTGACCGTACGGTGGGTGCCCGATGTCGTGCGCGAGACCGGCGAGGTCCACCAGGTCCGGATCGCAACCGAGTCCGTCGGCGATCCCTCGCCCGATCTGTGCGACCTCCATCGAGTGCGTCAACCGCGTGCGAGGTGTGTCACCGTCGCGCGGGCCGACAACCTGGGTCTTGTCGGCCAAGCGCCGCAAAGCCGCGGAGTGTTGGACACGCGCCCGATCTCGCGAGAAGTCCGAACGATGCTGCGCCGCTGCGATCTGCGAACCCGGCAACCCCGCTCGCTTCGGCGCCTCGACGACACGACGTTCGAGGTCGTGTTCGGAGTAGGTGCCGCCTCCGTAGGTGGTGTGAGCTGTCATGGTCTCTATTGCCCTGCCGTGTAGGGGAAGTCTGCCGAGAAGTGCGTGAGCTGATACCAGAGCAGCGCGCCGGTTTCGCGAGCGATTCCGTGCAACTGGGATTCGCGGGTGAACACAGCCGGGCCCTGACGAGTAGGTGCGGTCCACGCTTGAAGGCCCGTGTCGCGGGCCATCGTCCGTGTCCGCAAGGAGTGCCACGGATCACTGACCAGGACGGCGGAATTGATTCCCTGCGAAGACATCTCGGCACTGACTGCGTCGATGCTGAGCAGTGTGTCCGAACCGGTCTCCACCGCGGTGATCGCACTCGAAGGAATTCCGCGATCGGTCAGATACATCTTTCCCGACGCCGCTTCGGTGTACTCGTCACCTTCTTGTTTACCGCCGACAGTGATGATCTGCGGCGCCACTCCGCGCTTGTACAGCTTGTACGCCTGCTCGAGTCGGGCCTCGAAGACGGACGACGGAGTGCCGGAATACTGAGCCGCGCCCAGAACGACTATCGCGTCGGCCGGCCGCGTGTCGTCGATGCGCGCCACCTGCCACACCCGGAACGCAGTACCCCCGACCAGAACCACGGCCATCAACACCGCACCGGCGATCAGACGGCGCGTCCAGCGAGCCAATCCTGCCCCGAAGCCGCCCGCCCGCGAGGGTGATGGGTCGTGGGGGCGGTTACCGAAAGCAGGTTTCACTCCCGCAATTCTGCCAGTTCGCAGCGATCACCTCCGATGCCGACGCGCCACAACGGATAGATTTGCGTCATGGCCCTCGCACCACACTTCGCGCAGTTGTCCTCGGTAGAGCAGAGTCGGACAACCACCCGACCCGTTCGGCGTCGGGGAAGCGCCGCCGCCGTCGCTGCGATTTTCGCTTTGCTGGCGCTCGTCTTCAGTCCTGCGCTCGCCTCGGCGGACGCCCCGATGGTGTTGCCGAATCACATCACCGACACCTCCGGGGTCCTCGATTCCGGGCAACGCAGCGATATACAAGCCGCGATCGATCAACTCGGCGAGGACCACCAGATCGATCTGTGGGTCGCGTTCGTCCCCGATTTCAACAACCTGGGTGGCCAGGCGTGGGCACAGCAGACAGCCACGAAGTCGACGCTGAGTACCAAGTCCGTCCTGCTTGCAGTTGCCACGGCGGAGCGTGCTTACTACCTCGATGTGCCCGCTGAGCTGAGCAACATCACGGATTCCGACATCGAATCGATCAATACCGACGCGGTGGAACCGGCTCTTGCCGAGGATGATTGGACCGGCGCGGCAATTGCCGCAGCCGGCGCACTCGGCGACGCGAACAACACGAGCGGCGGAATGGGAGTCGGAACACTCCTCATCGCGGGCGGCGCTGTGGTGGTCGGGACGGGCGGTGTGGTCCTGTACTCACGTAAGCGCAAGAACGACAAGAACAAGGCAAGCGTCGAAGCCGCGAAGAACATCTCCCCCGACGACATCGCCAGCCTCAACGCACTCCCGCTGCCGACGCTCGACGAACGCGCGAAGGAGATCCTCGTCGAGACGGACAACGCGATCGCCGGCAGCCAGGAGGAGCTCGATCTGGCCCGCAGCGAGTTCGGAGATTCCGCCGTCGCACCCTTCTCGGCAGCATTCGACAAGGCCAAGGCCACCCTCGCCGAAGCCTTCGCGATCAGGCAGCGACTCGACGACGCCATCCCGGAAACTCCCGATCAACGCCGACAGATGCTGATCGACATCATTTCCTCGTGCGGTCGAGCCGACCAAGAACTCGAAGCTCGCGTCGAGGAATTCGACGGACTCCGCGACCTTCTCATCAACGCCCCCGCCCGCCTCGATGCGTTGACGCAGAGTGTTGTTTCTCTCAGCGTGCGCTTGCCCGAATCCGAGGCGATTCTGACCAAATTGAAGGATCAATTCCCCGCGCCGACGCTGGCATCGGTCGTGAACAACGTCACGATGGCGAGTGAGCGCCTGACGCTCGCCGAGAAGTCGATCGAGGAAGGACGAGACGCGACGGCACTGCCGGCCGGTAAGCAAGGCGCTGCCGTCACTGCGATTCGCACGGCCGAAGCCGCCCTCGATCAGGCACGCAAGCTACTCGACGGCGTCGATCACGCCGCCGACGACATCCGAAACGCCATCGCGACACTTCCGTCCGCGATGGACGACGTCCAGCAGGGCATCACCGCTGCGGACGCTTACCTGGCGCAGGGCGGGCAGAAGTTGGCGGACGCGAAGGCCGCGGCCCAGGCAGCGTTGGCGAATGCTCAGACGTCGAAGGACAGCGATCCGCTGACAGCCTTCAACCAGATCGTCGCGGCCGACGCCCAACTCGACGCGCTTCTTGCCGACGCTCAGGAGCAGAAGCAGCAGCTCGAACGTGCACAGCAGCGCCTCGCCCAGGACATTCTGGCCGCACAGGCTCAGGTGACCGCTGCAGGCGACTTCCTCGGAACCAGGCGCGGCGCGATCGGAGCGGAGGCGCGCACTCGCTACGCCGAGGCTCAGCGGCACCTGCAGGCGGCCCAGCAATTGCAGGCCTCGGATCCGTCGAAGGCGCTGCAACACGCCCAGGCCGCGACCACCTTGGCGACGCACTCACTTCGCGCCGCGCAAAACGACGTCAACACCTGGGAAGCAAACCAACGACCCCGTGGCGGCGGTGGCGATGCGACAGGAGCGATCCTCGGCGGCATCCTGATCAACAGCATTCTGCGAGGTGGCGGAGGGCCCCGCTCGTACGGCGGACCGAGCAGCAGCGGACGCTCCGGTCGCGGTGGCGGCGGCGGTGGTTTCGGCGGCGGGGGCGGCGGCCGAACCAGTCGAGGCGGCGGCGGCCGGTTCTGACGGATCCCGTCGAGGTAGTAAAATCCCTACTTTGTTCACGACCGCACTCGTCGTACGCTTCATCCGGCAAGTCGGGATCACAGATCATACGAAGGTGTTATGGAAAGCGTCGCCCCGCAGATAACCGTCGTTGTACCTACATACAACGAGCGTGAGAACCTGCCAAAGCTCGTCGATCGCCTCGCCGCGTTGAAGATCCCGAACCTGCACGTCCTCGTGGTGGATGACAACTCCCCCGACGGAACGGGCGAGGTTGCGGACAAGTTGGGTATCGATGGTCCCATCCCGGTCGGAGTGCTTCACCGCACGGTCAAGGACGGTCTCGGCCGTGCTTACGTCGCGGGCATGAGCCGGGCTCTGGCGGAGAACGCAGACATCGTCATTCAGATGGACGCTGATCTCTCGCACCCGTCCGAAGCGATCCCCGCCATGATCGAGATCCTCACCACTACCGATGCGGCAGTCGTTCTCGGCTCCCGCTATGTCGAAGGCGGCGCAGTCGCCGGCGACTGGCCGTGGCACCGCAAGGCCTTGTCCGCCTGGGCGAACTTCTATGTCAACGCCATTCTCCGACTGCACGTCAAGGATGCGACCGCCGGCTTCAAGGCTTGGCATGCAAAGACCTTGCGCGACATCGACGTCGAATCGGTGCAGAGCAACGGCTACGCGTTCCAGGTCGAGATGAACTACCGAGTTGTTCAGCGCGGCATGAAGATCGCCGAAACGCCCATCCGCTTCGAGGAGCGCACCGAAGGCGTCTCCAAGATGAGTCTCTCGGTTCAGTTGGAGTCTGCTCTGGTGCCGTGGAAGCTCAAGTTCGGCAAGAAGTCCCTGTGACCTCGGCGGCCGATCGAAAGTAGTCGGCCGTCTGCGTGTCCGACGGGTAGAACGATTCGATCGCAATCTCTGCGAGCGTGACGTCGCGCGGCGTACCGAACACGGTGGTGGTGCTGAACATCGCCAGTTCGGTATCGCCGACGCGTACACGCAACGGAACCAGCAGGGAATTCGCGCGGTCGTCGTGCCAGTCTCCGCCGCTCGGATAGGCGCGCAGCTCGTCGAGCAACGACGACAGCTGCGCATCCGCACTGACCTCCACTTCCCGAGCCAGCCTTGTGAGCAGGTGGGCCCGCCACTGCGCGAGGTTCACGATCCGCGGCGCCATGCCCTCGGGATGCAAGCTCAGACGCAATACGTTCACCGGTGGTTCCAGGAGGAAATCAGCGGCGCCCGCGGTCAAAATTCCCACGGCCTGGTTCCCGGCGACCATCTCCCACTGCTGATCGACCACCACGGCCGGATACGGGTCATGCGCGTCGATGATGCGATCGATGGCCTCACTCACCGCTGACATCGGCGCTTCTGCCAACGACTTCTGCGAGTACTCCGGCGCGTGGCCACTTGCCAGCAGAAGCGTGTTCTGTTGTCGTAGAGGAACATCCAGACATTCGGACAGGTGAAGAATCATGTCCCGGCTCGGCTTGGAGCGGCCGGTTTCGATGAAGCTCAGATGCCTGGTCGACACTCCTGCCGCCGCCGAGAGTCCCAACTGAGTGAGCCTTCGCCGCTCCCGCCACCGCTTGAGTTCGGAGCCCACGTCCATCGTCTCGAAGGTCATTCTTTCAAGTTAGCGACCCGAGGTAGCCGAGGCCATGACCTCAGAGGTAATCGACCCGAAGCAGTTTCGGAGGAACAGTGGTCTCAGCCGGCGAGACCGCCGGACATTCACCACCGGAAACTGATCAAGGGAGCGACCATGAGCGACTTCGACGCAATCGCCGACGCCTACATCGACATGTGGAACGAAACCGATACCACCGCCCGTAAAGCACGGATCGAGCAATTGTTCGCACCCGACGGTCGCTACACCGATCCGCTCGCGGACGTCACCGGACACGATCAGATCGACGCGATGATCAACGCTGTGCAGCAACAATTTCCGGGCATGCACTTCACCCTCGTCGGACCGGTGGACGCGCATCACCGACAGGCTCGATTCGGTTGGACTCTCGGCCCGTCGGGGGCCGAGTCACTGATCGACGGATTCGACGTACTCGAACGCGACGACGACGGCCGGGTGACGCTTGTCCTCGGGTTTCTCGACAAGGTGCCTTCGGCCTGAATCGGGACTACCACCGACAGCGTTCGTCACGAAGGCTGTCGGTGGTTCGTGGCATCATCGGTGCCGATGAACGCCGACGGATTTACCTGGTCCACACCGATTCCCGAGTCCGAGGGTGCTGAGTACGGCGCTCACACGTTGACCGTCAACGGCCTTGCCTCCGTCTATCGAACCGCCAAGACGACGCCGACCAAGCTCGGTCAGTTCGTCACGCTGTGGCGCCGTTCCGAGGCCGGGCCCATCCGCCCATTCGACACCAGCGACGGCGTCGCGCTGTTTGTGGTGAAGGTCTACGACGAAGAGCATTCGGGGCACTTCGTCTTTCCCGTCGAAACCCTCGTCGAACACGAGATCGTCTCGACGAACTTCTCCGGCGGTAAGCGCGCTGTCCGGGTCTATGCGCCCTGGGTTACGCCGACCAGCGCGCAAGCAGTCAGAACTCAGCGCTGGCAGATCCGGCATTTCGGCGAGTTCCCTGATGTACTCAGCTCGACTGTGTTCAGCTCAACTGCGTTCAGCTCAACTGATACGTCGCGATGATGACGCCTGTTGTCGTGGGGACGCTGTCGGTGAGGGTGAACTGAGCGAGCGCAGCTCCGTCGGGGAACAATCTGCGCCCAGTTCCGAGAACCAGCGGATGTATCAGCAGAGTGTAGGTGTCGACGAGACGCCGTTCGGCCAAGGACGTGATCAAGTCGCCACTGCCCAGAATCACCAGATCCGGGCCCTCACTTTCCTTGAGCGTGGCGACCGCTTCGGCGGCATCACCTTTCAACAAGGTCGAGTTCTTCCACGGCAGCGGTTCACCCAAAGTCCTTGACGCTACGTACTTCTGCGTGTTGTCGAGCACCTCGGTAAACGGATTGTCGGTCTGAAACGGCCAGTACGAGGCGAAGTTTTCGTAGGTTTTGCGTCCGAACAGCAACTCCGATTTCTTCGCCATCCCCTCCCCCATCTTCTGCGCCATGACGGAATCGTTGAAGGGTGCTGCCCACCCACCGTGCTCGAATCCGCCACGACGGTCCTCGTCCGGCCCACCAGGTGCCTGCATGACACCGTCGAGAGTCACGCTGTTGGTCACGCTGAGTTTTCTCATAACTTCGATCCTGCGCCTGAAGGACCATCGGGGAAAGAGAAAACGGGCGGTCCTTCTCGATTGAGAAGGACCGCCCGTCAGCTTCGAACGAGAATCAGGAGCCGATCAGCCGTGCGGCCAGGTAGCTTTCCACCTGATCGAGGGCGACGCGTTCCTGCGCCATGGAGTCACGCTCACGCACCGTCACAGCCTGGTCTTCGAGGGTGTCGAAGTCGACCGTGATGCAGAACGGTGTACCGATCTCGTCTTGGCGACGGTAACGACGACCGATGGCGCCGGCGTCGTCGAACTCGACGTTCCAATTCTGACGCAGCTGCGCTGCAAGATCTTTGGCCTTCGGCGTCAGGTCCGCGTTACGCGAGAGCGGCAGAACGGCAGCCTTGACGGGAGCGAGTCGACGATCCAGGCGGAGCACTGTGCGCTTGTCGACGCCGCCCTTGGAGTTGGGCGCCTCGTCCTCGGTGTAGGCGTCGACCAGGAAGGCCATCAGCGAACGCGTGAGACCGGCCGCCGGCTCGATGACGTACGGCGTGTACCGCTCGCCCGTCGTCTGGTCGTAGTAGTTCAGCTCGGTGCCCGAGTGCTTGGAGTGCGTCGAGAGATCGAAGTCGGTACGGTTCGCGATGCCCTCGAGCTCGCCCCATTCGCTGCCCTGGAAGTGGAAGCGGTACTCGATGTCGGTCGTGCCCTTCGAGTAGTGCGAAAGCTTTTCCGGCGCATGCTCGTACAGACGCAGGTTGTCCTTGTTGATACCGAGGCCGGTGTACCAGTCAAGGCGGTAGTCGATCCAGTACTGATGCCACTGCTCGTCCTCGCCCGGCTTGACGAAGAATTCCATCTCCATCTGCTCGAACTCACGGGTGCGGAAGATGAAGTTGCCGGGGGTGATCTCGTTGCGGAAGCTCTTGCCGATCTGGCCGATGCCGAACGGCGGCTTCTTACGCGAGGTGGTCAGCACGTTGGCGAAGTTCACGAAGATGCCCTGTGCGGTCTCGGGGCGAAGGTAGTGCATGCCCTCTTCGCTCTCGACGGGGCCGAGGTACGTCTTGAGCATCATGTTGAAGTCGCGCGGCTCGGTCCACTGGCCGACGGTGCCGCAATCGGGGCAACCGATGACATCCATCGAGACGTCGTCCGGGTTGTCGAGCTTCTTCTTCTCCGCGTACGCCTCCTGCAGGTGATCCTGACGGTGACGCTTGTGACAGTTGAGGCACTCGACGAGCGGGTCGTTGAAGACACCGACGTGACCGGACGCGACCCACACCTCGCGGGGCAGGATCACCGACGAGTCGAGGCCGACGACGTCCTCGCGGCTGGTGACCATGTTGCGCCACCACTGGCGCTTGATGTTCTCCTTGAGCTCGACACCCAATGGGCCGTAGTCCCATGCGGACTTGGTACCGCCGTAGATCTCACCGCACGGGTAGACCAGGCCTCGCCGCTTGGCGAGATTGACAACGGCTTCGATCTTGGACTTGGGTGCCACTCGATTGCTCTCCATCTGGGTAATAGATGCATGATTTTCGTGCGCTTTTCGCACCATCAGCCTATCTGGCGGCTGCCACGCACTTCCGTCCAAGGTTGACATGCATACTTGTGCATATCAAAATGAAAGTGATTTGCAATAATGTGGTGAGATGGCTATGCCCGGACATCATGATCTACCC